>JAYTEN010000301.1:0-8394 GCA_043735145.1 Gemmatimonadota bacterium
GTCACGAACGAGATCACGCCCGACTGCGCGTCACCCTGCGAGGCGCCGATGGCGCCGGTGGTGATCGACGCTTCTTCGAGCGAGTTGGTGCCCACCACGGAGCCGAGGCCTACGCCGGTATTGCCCGAAACCGAGCGCACCGGAACGCCATCGACATAGATGGCGGCTTCGTTGGTCCGGCTGCCGCGGATCGACAGGCCGCGGTTCGACTCGACCACGCCCGGCTGGAGACGCAGCACCTGCTGCACGTTGTCGACCGGGAGCGCCTGGATCAGGTCGCCCTGCACGATCGGCTTCGACGTCACCTGGTCGCGCGGGACGATCGGCTGGCTCGCGGCAACGACATTGATGCCGCTCACCTCGACCGCGCGCTGCTCGAGCGTGTGGTTGACCGTCATCGTCTGGCCGGCGAACACGCGCACCGCGCGCGTCTCGCTCGGCGCATAGCCGATGAACTGGGCCCGCACCGTCATGGTACCGGCGGGGACGTTGTTGATGAAGTAGTAACCCTGCTCGTTCGTGGTGGAGTTGTACGCCGACCCCACTACGAGCACCTGCGCACCGGCAATCGGCGCGCCGGACTGATCACGGACGGTCCCTTCGATCTTGCCTGTGGTGCCCTGCGCGGCCAGCTGGCCGGCGCCGAACAGCACCACCGCACCGAAGGTCACCGCCGCGCGAACGATGCGGGCGAAGCCCCAGCGACTAGGTTGATTCATGGACAGCCTCCAAATGCGTGAACACGCGAAACCTGCGAAAAGCGGACGACGCAGCGACACCGCCACCTCCTTCCGATAGGGAGGTCCATCACCGCAAACGACTCCATGTTGTTTTTCATTCAGACCGTCGGCGCCGTCAGCAGCGGCGTCAACCAGAAGTGGACAGTCCCGGTCCAAGCACCGGGACAGCGAATATGCTTCGACCTTTCAACCGGTGTCAAGCAAGGCGTTGCAAGCCGATTCCGGTGGTGTCCTCAACAGAGGACATCACCCCCGCGGCGGCTCGTCACCGCCCGATGCCGCGAAACGCTGCCCCAATGCCGCCAGCGAAGCGCCAAATTCCGCCACGTTCAACTTGCGACGTTCCAGCTCGCTCGAACGCGACCGCAACTCGTCGAATCCCGCGCGCGCTTCGGCCGTCAGCGCGTCGGTGCGACGCGTCAACTCCGCCATGACCTGGTCCAGCAGCTGCGTGACCTTGTCGGCGTGCGCCTGCTGGCGCTTGGCGAGATCGTCCAGCTGCGCCGACACCCGCTGGCTCAGCTCCTCGAGCCGCTTGTCGACGCGCTGCTCGAGCGCCGTGAACGCCCGATCCACCTTCTGCTCGAACTCGGCCGAGCGCGCGGCATGCTGCTGCCGGCTGTCGGCGAGATCCTGCTCCAGGCGGCTCTTGTCCGCGCCGAAAAGGATCTGCCGGACGGCGTCAAGATCGTTAGGGGACGGCGGTTGCGTCACGAGCGAATGACTCCAGGATTGGAAAAGTGGCCCAATGTTATCGCCCGTTCCGGACGCCCGCTAGGGCGGTTCAACGGGTCAGCCCGAGCACCACCAGGTCGCGCTGGGGCTCGGCCGGCGTCACCTCGGGGCCGGCTTCGCTCAGCACCACGTTGATCTCGCTCCGCACCCCGAAACGGCCCGGCAGGTAAATCCCCGGCTCGACCGAGAAGCCGATCCCTGGCAGCAGGCGCCGGGAATCGTTGGTTTCGAAGTTGTCCAGGTGCGGCCCGGAGCCGTGCAGGTCCTTGTCGATGGAATGGCCGGTGCGGTGCACGAAATAGTCCCCGTAGCCCGCGGCCCGGATCACCCCGCGCGACGCATCGTCGAGGTCGGCCCCGCTCACCGGCCAGCCTTCGCGCCACTTGTCGCGCAGCACGCTCACTGCCTGGTCCCGCGCGTCGCGTACGATGCACCACACCTTTTCCACCTCGTCCGGCACGACGGCGCCGGTGTAGCACATCCACGTCTGGTCGGCGTAGACGGTATCGCGGGTGACGCCGGCCCACAGGTCGAGCAGCAGCACCTGGCCGGGCAGGATCTCGACCTCCGAGACGCCTGTCTCGTAATGCGGGTTCGCGGCATTCTCGTCCACCGCCACGATGGGCGGATGGCTGGTCTGCAGTCCGGCATTCTCGAACGCCTCGAGCACCCACGTCTGGAGGCGCCCCTCCGTGGCCCGGCTGCCGGCCTCACGCCAGACCTTGACCTGCTGGAAGGCGGCGAGGGCGATCTCGCGCAGCTGCCCCGCTGCCCGGCGGTGCCCCGCCAGCTCCTGCGGGCTCCAGCGGGCGGCGATCGCCGTCACCAGCTCGGCCGAGCCGACCACTTCGGCGCCCGAGGCGCGCACCAGCTCGACCACGCCCGCGGGGATGCGGTCCAGGTAGGGCACGGCATCCTTCGGCGAGTATTCCATCGCGACCTTCTTTCCCGACAGCACCTCGCGCAGGTGCTGCTCGAGCTCGCGCCAGGCGGCATAGGGGCGAACCTCCCCCGGAAATCCCTCGATCCGGCCCAGCTCGATCTTGTGCGCGATGGCGACCGGCGCTCCCACCGCGGGTATCAGCACGAAGAGCCGGCGGGTGGCCAGGCCGCCGATGCCGAGCACGCGGGTCGAGACCGGATTCAGGCCATGGAAATCGAAGAGCAGCCAGCCGTCGCAGCGCAGCTCCTTCAGCATGTCGCGGACCTTCGCGATCACCTGGGGCGTCAGGGTTTCGGCGACGTTCATGGGGTTCGCTCCAGGCTGGGGCTGGTTCGCCATTCGCACCGGGCATCGCCCCGGGCGCGGCAGCTGCTGTGGATCATGGTGCCCTCGAAATCCATAAGTTGCCGCAGCAATTCCGCCAGCGCGGCGGCAAAGAAGCCGCACGCGGCGCCGTCGGGCGTGGCCTGCACCGGGAGATTGTCCTCGCGCGAGGCGACGGCATCGCGGCCGTCCCGCACCAGCGTGGCGTCGAAGACTTCGTCGGCCGCGCTGCGCACCAGCCGGAATCCGACCCGCCGGCCCAGCGCGCGCGGGAGATACCGGGCGCCCCAGCGGCCCGCGGCCGACATCCGGCCCAGCGACCGGCGCGCGGCGCGGCGGCCGCCGTCGGCAAAGACCAGCGCGGCATCGGTGCGGCGGCTGGCCAGGCGAAGGATCTGCTCGAGCTCGAACGCCTTCACGGGCTCGTCGTGGCGGACCAGCGCGCCGTAGCGGCCGATCTGCGCGGCGACGGTGTCGGAAAGGCCGAGGCGCTTCTTGAGCAGCTCGTCCACGTACTCCGCCACTTCCTCGTCACTTGGCGAGTCCAGGCTGCGCATCGCCTCGAGAACGGCGAGCGGCAGAATGCTGTGGGCTGCATCGGAGGATGTTCTGGTCACGGCGTGCGGGCGGATTATAGCCGCCTCACTGCCTTTCTGCACCAGCCCCCTCTAGCTTGCGGCTGTGAGCACCTGGGACGTCGCCGTCATTGGCGGTGGGCCCGCGGGAGCCGCGACCGCGGCCTTCGCCGCGCGCGCCGGCCTCAGCGTTGTCCTGGTGGACCGGGCACGCTTCCCCCGCGACAAGCCCTGCGCCGAGTACCTCAGCCCCGAAGCCGCCCGCGATCTCGACGCCCTCGGGGTCCTGGGCCGCATCGAGGCCGCCGGTGCCGCGCGGCTGCACGGCTTCCGCCTGGTGTCGGATGACGGCGCCGCCGTCTGCGGGCGGTTCGCCAACACCCCCTTCACGCCCTACCGGCCCTTCGGCTTTGCGCTGCCCCGCCTGACCCTCGACGCGATCGTCCTGGACGCCGCGCGCGAGGCGGGCGTCGAGGTGCGGGAAGAAACGGCGCTGGAACGGCTCATCGTCGAGGACGGCACCGTCCGCGGCGTGGTGACGCGCGATGCGTCCGGGCCGAACGACATTCGCGCGCGGGTGGTCGTCGGCGCCGACGGCCTCAACTCGCGCGTCGCCCGCTCCCTCGGCCTGGCGCGGCGCGGCCGCCTCGACCGCCTGGCGCTGGTCGCGCACCTCGACGGCGTCGCCGGCATGACCGACGTGGGGGAGATGTTCGCCGCCGACGGCTGGTACGTCGGCGTGGCGCCCATCGGCGGCGGCCTGGTCAACTTCGCGATGGTGGTGCCGCAGGCCGAATCGGCCGCGATGGCGGGCGGTACCGAAGCCTACTTTCTGGCGAAGCTGCGCAGCGTGCCCGAGCTCGCGCGCCGCCTGACGAGTGCCCGCATCGTGCGGGAGGTCCTGGTGACGGGACCGTTTGCGCGCCGCACCACCTCGCCGATCGCCGACGGCGCGCTGCTGGTGGGCGACGCCGCCGATTTCTACGACCCCTTCACCGGCGAGGGCATCTTCGCGGCGCTGCGCGGCGGCGGCCTGGCGGCGAAGGCGATCGGGTCCGCGCTCGCGCAGGGCGAGGCCACCCGCCGCGCCTTGCGGCCCTATGCCGCCGCGCGGCGCCGCGCCTTCATGGGGAAGTGGGTGCTGGAGCGCGTGGTCGGCCTGGGCGCGACGCGGCCGATGCTGATGCGCCGCTTCACCCGGCAGCTGGCGCGCAAGACGCACATTGCGGACCTGTGGGTGGGTGCGGCGGGCGACACCGTGCCGGTGCGCGCGCTGTTCGCGCCGCGCCACCTGCTGGCGTTCGTGCTTTGATGCCGGTCACGCCTGACGAGTTCCGGCGCACCCTGAGCCACCTGGCGGCGGCGGTCACCATCGTGGCGGTGCGCGACGGCGCGCGCTGGCACGGGATGACCGCCAGTGCCGTCACGTCACTGTCACTCGAGCCGCCGATGGTGCTGGTGTGCGTGGCCTTCAAGGCCGCCATCCACGACCGGCTGGTGTCCAGCGAGCTCTTCGGCATCAGCATCCTCGCCGAGGACCAGGCGGACCTCGCGGTGCGCTTCGCCGATCGCGACCGCCATGCCTTCGGCGAGGCGCCGGCGCTGAGTCCGGCGGGGCTGCCGCTGATCGGCGGCGCGCTGGCGCATCTCGACCTGCGGCGCGCGGCCGTACTGCGCGGGGGCGACCATTCCATCATCACGGGCACCGTGGAGTGGTCGAGCGTCGCCGACGGCCGGCCGCTGCTGCACTTCCGCTCGCGCTATACCGGCCTCCGGTCATGAGGAATCCGCTGCGGGACTGGGCCCGGCGGTCGGAGGAGCTGCTCGACGATCCGCGCGCCGACGCCGACGTCGTGGTCGCGTCGCTGCGCGACATCGCCCGCATCAACAGCCTGTTCGGCGGCGCGGCGGCGGCCGCGGCGCGCGTGGACGAGTTTCTCCAGTCGCTCCCCGCGGGCACCACCGTATCGCTGCTCGATGTCGGCACCGGCGCGGGCGATATCCCGCGCGCGGCGTCCCGCCGCGCGGCGCGGCGCGGCGTCACGCTCCGGGTGATCGGACTCGAGCGCATTCTCGCGGCCGCGCGCGAAGCCCGGCGCGGCGGCGGCGCGGCGGTGCTGGTCGCCGACGGGGGCCTGCTGCCCTTTGCGTCGCGCTCCGTGGATATCGTCCTGTGCGCCAAGGTCCTGCACCACCTGCCGGGCGAGGCGGGCCGCCGCCTGCTGCGCGAAATGGATCGCGTGGCGCGACGCGGCGTGGTGGTGGCCGACATTCGCCGCAGCGCTGTCGCCGCCGCGGCGCTCTGGCTCGCTTCGTTTCCGCTGCGGCTCCACCCGGTCACCCGCCGCGACGGGGTGATCTCGGTGTTCCGCGGTTTCTCGGGCCGCGAGCTGCGGGAGATCTGCGCCGGCGCGGGGATCACCGTCAGCGTCAAGCGGCATCCGGGGTGGTGCCTCACCGCGGCGTGGCAGCCGGGAACCGTCCCGGCATGATCACGGTCGACACGCTGCTGGTTCGCGCTCCGGTCGAGCCCATGTACGCCGCGGCGCGCGACGTCGAGCGGTGGCCCGAGTGGCTGCCGCATTATCGCTGGGTGCGTTTTCATGAAAAGCGTGGACAGGGCGGCCTGGTGGAAATGGCGGCGTGGCGGCGGTTTGGCCCGCTCCTTCCGCCGTGGCCGACCTGGTGGATGTCGGACATGACGTGCGAGCCGGACGCGCCACGCATCCGATATACCCACGTGAGGGGTATGACCCGGGGCATGGACGTCGCCTGGGACTTCGTTCCCGAGCCGGGCGGCACCCGCGTGACCATCACGCACACCTGGAACGGCCCCCCCTGGCCGCTGATCGGCGCCTTCGCCGCCGACGCCATTATCGGGCCGGTCTTCGTACACGGAATCGCGAGCCGGACGCTGGCGGGAATCGCCGCGCGGGCAGAGAGGATGTCGTCGTGAACAACGGACGTCGGAGAGTCGTCATCACCGGTGTGGGGTGCGTGACCCCCATCGGGACCGGCTCGGATCAGTTGATGGAGGGCCTGCGCGCCGGCCGCTCCGCGGTGCGGACCATCACCCGGTTCGACCCCAGCCCCTTCCGCACCCACGTGGCGGCGGAGATTCCCGATTTCCGCCCGCAGGATTTCCTCGAAGGAAAGAGCGCCAAGCGTTTCGACCGCTTTGCGCAGCTGTCCGTGGTGGCGGCGCGGCAGGCGGTCGAGAGCGCCCACCTCGACCTCGCGGTTGAAAATCGCGACCGGATGGGCGTGATGATGGGCTCGGCCCTGGGCGGGACGGCCTTCGGCGAGCAGCAATACCATGTGTACCGCGAGAAGGGGCTGCGCAGTGTGGATCCGTCGCTGGCACTGAAGGTGTTCGGTGGCGCGGCGAGCTGCAACGTGGCGATCGAGTTCGGGATGCACGGTCCCAACTCGACCAATGCGATGAGCTGCGCGTCGGGGACGATCGCGGTCGCCGACGGGTTCCACGCCATCCGCGAGAATCGCGCCGACGTGATGCTCGCGGGCGGCGCCGAAGCGCCGCTGGCCCCGCTCTGTTTCGGCGCCTTCTCGATCATCCGCGCCATGTCCACGCGCAACGACGACCCCGACAGCGCCTCACGCCCCTTCGACGTGGACCGCGACGGCTTCGTCATGGGCGAGGGCGCGGCGGTGCTGCTGCTGGAGGAACGGGGCCGCGCGATCGCGCGCGGCGCGCCGATCCTGGCCGAGCTGCTCGGCGCCGCGTCCACCAACGACGCGTTCCACATGACGGCGCCGCGGCCCGACGGATCCCAGGCGGCCAACTGCCTGCGGCTCGCGCTCGCCGACGGCCACGTCGCGCCGCACGAGATCGAATACGTGAACGCGCATGGATCGTCCACGCCGCTCAACGATTCCACCGAGACGTCGGCCTTCAAGCAGGTCTTCGGGGATCACGCGAAGCGGCTCGCCATCAGCGGGACCAAGGGATACTACGGCCATCCGCTCGGCGCCTCGGGCGCGATCGAGGCGGCCATCACTGCCCTCGCGCTCGCCCACGAATGGCTCCCGCCCACCATCAACCTGCGCGAGCCCGACCCGGTGTGCGACCTGGACTACCTCCAGGGCGGCGGTGCGGCCCGCCGGGTTGAAACGGCCATGTCCAATTCCTTCGGCTTCGGCGGAATCAACGCCGCCGTGGTGATGCGGCGCGCCGACTGACGCTTGCGGCAGCCTCGACCGGCGGCGAAATTGCCGCGGCCCCAAAGGGCCCCAGGAACCAACACCGGAATGAGGCTACGGCATGCGTAACACCATGAGGCCGCTCGTCGCGGAGGCGGTCGGCACGTTCTTTCTCGTCTTCTGCGGCGTCGCGACCATCGTGTCCGACCTGTATCGCTCCCAGACCATCGGATTCGTTGGCGTCGCGCTCGCGCATGGCGTCGCGCTCGCCGTCGCCATCACGGCCACCGTCGGCATTTCGGGCGGAAACCTGAATCCCGCGGTCACCCTCGGCCTGCTGTCGATCGGCCGTATCACGCCGTCCAAGGCGGCCATGTACATCGCCGCCCAGCTGGTCGGCGGGGTCATCGCGATCCTCGCGATCAAGGGTCTGTACCCCGAGCAGGCCGCCAGCATCGCCGTCTACGGCGCGCCGCGTCTCGCCAACGACATCGGCACCGTGCAGGGCATCGTGATCGAGGCGATCCTGACGTTCCTGCTCGCCTCGGCGGTGATGGGCACCATCGTGAATCCGCGTTCGGCGCAGGTGGGCGGCTTCGGCGTGGGCCTGATCGTCTTCGTCGGCATTCTCGCCGGCGGCCACATGACCGGCGCGATGATGAATCCCGCGCGCGCCACCGCGCCGATGCTGGTGGCGCTGGATTTCGGCGGCCTCGCGATCTACTGGATCGGCCCGGTCCTCGGCGCCGTCGTCGCGATGCAACTCTGGGAGCGGGTGCTGCTGCCGAAGCCGGGGGACGTCGACGGCTAGAGACGTCGAAGCGTCGAAGCGTCGAAGCGTCGAAGCGTCGAAGCGTCGAAGCGTCGAAGCGTCGAAGCGTCGAAGCGTCGAAGCGTCGAAGCGTCGAAGCGTCGA
>JAYTEN010000302.1:0-3680 GCA_043735145.1 Gemmatimonadota bacterium
GCGCGGCGCACTTCTTCCACCAGCGCCTCGTCGTTGCCCATGATCGGCGTCGCCTGGTGGCCGGTGACGAAGATCGCCGCGCCGGTCAGCGTCGCGGCGTCGAGCACCGCGGCGGGCTTGAAGCGCCGCACGTATGACAGCGCGTCGGCAAGGATCAGCCGCCCCTCGGCGTCGGTGTTCACGATCTCGATGTACTTGCCGAAGTGGCTCTTCACCACGTCGCTGGGACGGATCGCCGTGCCGCTCGGCATGTTGTCGCACGAGGGGACGACGCCGATGACGTTGACCTTCGGCTTGATGCGGCCGATGGCTTCCATCGCGCCCAGCACCGCCGCCGCGCCGGACATGTCGTACTTCATGTCCTCCATGCCGCTCGCGGGCTTGATCGAGATGCCGCCGCTGTCGAAGGTGATGCCCTTCCCCACCAGCACGACGGGCGCGGCGTCGCCGTTGCCCTTGTACTCGAGCGTGATGAACCGCGGATCCGTTTCACCGCGGGAGCCCTGCGAGACGGCGAGCAGCGCACCCATGCCTTCCTTCTCGATCGCCGGCTTGTCGAGCACCGTGACCACCATGCCGTGGCGCTTGCCGATGTCCTGCGCCGTCTCGGCCAGGAAGATCGGCGTGCACCGGTTCGGCGGCAGGAACTGGAGCCGGCGGGTCAAGGCCTGGCCCTCGGCGACCGCCTCGCCGAGGCGCTGGCCGTCGCGCGCATCGCTCTGCTCGCCCGACGTGACCATCACGCGGATGGACGACACCGGCGGCTTCCGGTCCTCGGCCGGCGCCTTCAGTTCGTCGAAATACCAGGCGCCCTGCGCCATGCCTTCGGTCGCGACCTGCGCAAAGTCCTTGGCCATTACCTTGGGCCGGCCCAGGGCGTGCATCGAGAACAGGACGCTCCCGCTGCCCATGGTCCGGGCGCGGCGCGCGGCGATCGCGGCGGCGCGGCGCACCTGGGTGCGGCCGAGATCCTCCGACTTGCCGACGCCGATGAGCAGCAGCCGCTGCGGCCCGGTGCCGCTGAGGTAGCCGTTCCAGGTCTCGTCCTTAGCGCCGGTGAAGTCGCCCGACTCGAAGAGCCGCTTGAGCGCGCCCCCCGACGCCGCGTCGAACGCCTCGAGCTCCGGCGGGATCTTCTTGTCGGTCAGCTTCGGCACCGCGACGGCAAGGAGCGGCTCGCTGCTCTCGCTCTCACCCTTCTTGGCGACTTTGGCGCCTTCGGCGACTGAAATCTCGTAGTTCACGCCATACACTCGATGATCTTGTCGGCGAAGGCCGAGGTGGAGACTTCGGTGGCGCCCACCGTCTGGCGGGCGAGGTCGTAGGTCACGAATCCCGACTTGATGGCGCCCTCGAAGCCGCGCAGGATCGCGGCGCTGACGTCGTCCCAGTCGAGGTGCTCGAACATCATGACGCCGGACATGATGACGGCGCCCGGGTTGATCTTGTCCAGGTCCGCGTACTTGGGCGCGGTGCCATGGGTCGCCTCGAAGACGGCGAAGCCGTCGCCGATGTTCGCGCCCGGCGCGAGGCCCAGCCCGCCGACCTGCGCGGCGCACGCGTCGCTCAGGTAATCGCCGTTGAGGTTCGGCGTCGCCAGCACCGAGTAGTCCTTCGGCCGCAGCAGCACCTGCTGGAACACGCTGTCCGCGATGCGGTCCTTGATGATGACTTCCTTGCGCGCCGGATGCGCCGGCGCGTCCTTCGGCAGGTCCGCCTCGGTGATCACCTTCCCCGCGAAGCGCTCGCGCGCGACCTCGTAGCCCCAGTCGCGGAAGGCGCCCTCGGTGTACTTCATGATGTTGCCCTTGTGGACCAGCGTCACCGACGGCTTCTTGCGGTCCACCGCGACCTGGATGGCGCGGTGGATCAGGCGCTTGCTGCCGAACTCGCTCATCGGCTTGATGCCCAGCGCGCTGCCCTCGCGGATCTTTGCCTTGAACTTCTCCATCAGGAAGTCGCGCAGGAGCTTCGCCTCGTCGGAGCCGGCCTTGTACTCGATACCGGCGTAGACATCCTCGGTGTTCTCGCGGAAGATCACCACGTCGAGGTCCTGCGGCCGCTTGACCGGCGCGGGGACGCCCTCGAAGTAGCGCACCGGGCGCACGCAGGCGTATAGGTCGAGGATCTGGCGCAGCGCGACGTTCAGCGAGCGGATGCCGGTGCCCACGGGCGTGGTGAGCGGCCCCTTGATGGCGACGCGGTACTGCTGGATCGCCTTGATGGTCTCGTCGGGGAGCCAGCTGCCGGTTTCCTTGAACGCCTTCTCGCCGGCGAGGACTTCCTTCCAGTGGATCTTACGCTTGCCGCCCGAGGTCATGTGGACGGCGGCGTCGAAGACGCGCCGGCTGGCCTTCCATATGTCGCGGCCGGTGCCGTCGCCCTCGATGAACGGGATGATGGGGTTGTCTGGCGTGGTGTACTGGCCGGCGGCCCACTGGATTGCCTGGGGAGTTGTCATGGGCATTAACACTACGCGCCGAGTCGGGGAATCTGTAGGGGCGGCCCGGAGTCCGAGAAGAGTCTCAGTAGTAGGAATGCAGACGGGCTCAGGATCAGGCAGTCTCAGGCAGGCTCAGCCTCAGGGGCAGGCCGAGGGCCGCTGCTGCCAGGCGGCCGTCCGGCGGCCGATGAATGCTGCCCCTGTTCCTGCCCGAGTCTGAGCCCGTCTGCATTCCTACTACTAGTACTGAGCTTGGCTATTCAGGGGTGCGCGTCTCCCCGCGCCGGTCCCTGAACGCCGTGCGTCCCGTCGGGATGAGCAGCGTCAGCAGCAGCCCCAGCCCGATCCAGGCGAACTCGCGCAGCCGCTGGACGATGGCGGCGAAGACGCCGATCGCGGGGTCGAGGCCGAGCATGCGGAAGATGAAGTAGAAGCTCCCCTCCTTCACGCCCGCCTCGAGCGGCACGAAGAAGATGATGTTCACGCCCAGCGTGCCGAATGAGCTGATCACGAAGGCATCCATCAGGCCGATGGTCACGTGAATGCCGCGCGCCAGGAACCAGAACTCCAGCGCCGACAGCGCGCGGCCCACGGTGTCGATCCCGACGCAGAGAAAAAACCGTCCCGGCGCTTGGTGGTAGAAGCCGGTGATCAGCTGGTCGAGCTCCTCGAGCCGGTCCTTTTTTGCCTCGAGCTTCACCGCCAGCCGGCCCAGCAGCGGGAGGCGGCGCAGCAGCCTGACGAGGGGCGCGACGACGCCCTGCTGGTGGCGCACGAAGACGAAGACGATCAGCGCGACGATGAGCGCGGCGGCGATGACGAGCGGAATGGTGAGCGCCGCCGGCACCGGGTAGAAGAGCACCACCAGCGCGATGCCCGCCAGCCAGGTCAGCATGTTGCTGAGCGCGTGCATCATGTAGTACGTGACCGTCGAGCTGGTGGCGCGCTGCGCGCCGATCCAGGGCGTCACTGAGCTGGCCCGGTAGACCTCCCCGCCCGCCTGCACGAAGGGCGTGACGAGGTTCACGGCGAAGCTCGAGACGCTGATGAGGACGGTGCGCCAGAAGGGCGGCCGCTCGGCGCCGTCGGCCATCGACGTGTACCAGGCCGCGGCGTAGAGGATGTGCACCGGGATCCACAGCAGGATGATCGGGACGAGGGTCCACCCCGCCCGGCGCAGGTTCTCGGCGAGGGTGTGAAAGCCGACCTTGTAGAGCAGGAATACGAAGATCGCCGC
>JAYTEN010000303.1:0-4861 GCA_043735145.1 Gemmatimonadota bacterium
CGGCCATACATGGTGGAAGGGCTGGCGCAGGGCCGCTGGGTGCTGGTGGACTACGTGGACTTCGTGGTGCACGTTTTCCATCCGACCCTGAGGGCCTTCTACCAGCTCGAAGGGTTGTGGGGAGACGCTCCCCTGCGCCGTTTGCCGTAGCGCCGTTCGACCCCGGAGGCCCGATGCTGCGTCGCCTTGTTCTCAGTGCCCTGCTCCTCCTCCTCGTTCCCGCCGCGGCCCGGGCGCAATTCGGCCAGAACAAGGTCCAGTACCGGACCTTCGACTGGCACGTGATCGAGACCCAGCACTTCCTGGTCCACTACTACGGGTCGGAGCGCCAGGCGGCGCTCGACGCGTCGCGCATGGCCGAGCGGGCCTACGCCCGGCTCTCCCGGATTCTCCAGCACGAGTTCCAGGAGAAGAAGCCGATCGTCCTGTACCAGTCGCAGTCGGACTTCGCGCAGACCAACGTGACCGAAGGCGACCTGGGCGAGGGGACCGGCGGCTTCACCGACTTCGCGCGCAACCGCATGGTGCTGCCCTTCACCGGCGCCTACGCGGACTTCGAGCACGTCCTCCAGCACGAGATGGTGCACGCCTTCCAGTACGACATCTTCAGCCACGGGCGCGCCGGCGCCGGCATCGCGACCATCAGCGCGATCAACCCGTCGCTCTGGTTCATGGAAGGCATGGCCGAGTACCTGTCGATCGGCCCCGTCGATCCGCACACCGCCATGTGGATGCGCGATGCCGCGATCCACGGCCGCATGCCGACCATCGAGCAGCTGACCTATGACGGCCGGTACTTCCCCTACCGCTACGGCCATGCGCTCTGGGCCTATATCGGGCAGAAGTGGGGTGACGAATCGATCGGCGCCATTCTCCAGGGCGCGCTCTCGGGCGGCATCGAGCACAGCTTCCAGCGCGTGCTCGGCATCAGTCTCGAAAGCCTCGGCGACGAGTGGGTCGAGGCGGTCCAGAACACCTACCTGCCCCAGCTGCCCGACCAGCAGCGGCCCCGCTCGATGTCGCACCTGGTGCTCAACCAGCGCAACTCGGGCGGCGGCTACCACGTATCGCCGCAGGTGTCGCCCGACGGCACCCGCGTCGTCTACCTGTCGGAGCGCAACTTCTTCTTCGTGGACATGTACATCGCCGATGTCGCCACCGGAAAGAAAGTGCAGAAGCTGGTCCAGTCCTCCTTCAACGCGAACTTCGAATCGCTGCGCTTCATCAACTCGGCGGGCTCGTGGAGCCCCGACGGCCGCGAGTTCCTGTTCGTCGCCAAGAACCGCGGCGAGGACGTGCTCAACATCATGGACGTGCGGCGCCGGCGCGTCACCAGCACGCTGCGCCTGGGCATGGTCGGCATCACCAATCCCAGCTGGTCGCCCGACGGCGCGCGCATCGTGTTCACCGGATTCAACAGCGGGTGGAGCAATCTCTTCGTCGTGAACCGCGACGGATCGGACCTGCGCCAGCTCAACAACGACGCCTACGCCGAACTCATGCCGACCTGGTCGCCCGACGGCCGGACGATCGCGTTCACCACCGACCGCGGTCCGACCACCGACTTCACGGCGCTGCGCTTCGGCAATCTCCGCATCGCGCTGTACTGGCTCGACGGCGATTCGATCCAGATCCTCGACCACATGGACGAGGGCAAGAACGTGAACCCCGTGTGGGCGCCGGACGGCCAGTCGCTGGCGTTCCTCTCCACGCGCTCGGGCATCAACAACGTCTTCCTGTACGATTTCGCGGCGCGCGACGTCTACCAGATCACGCGGGCCTACACCGGCATCGAGGGCATTACCGACCTCTCGCCCGCCATCTCGTGGGCGCGGGACGCCGACCGCATGGCGATCACCTACTACGAAGACGGCGCCTACAACGTCTATACGATCGACAACCCGCGGGCCCTGAAGCGCGACGCGTATCGCAGCAATCCCGGGCAGGCGATCCAGTACGCCAACGCCAGTGCGCAGCCGCTGCGCCCCGAAAACGCGCTCGGCTCCGGCCTGCGCCGCCCGGCCGCCAGCGACGCGCCCTCGCTCGAGGCGCCGGCGCCGGTCCCCGCCGCCAACCCGGCCACCCTCCCCGGCGCGACGGCCACCCCGGGCACCGGTTCCATCTACCGCAATGGCGGGACGCTGCGCCCCAGCGACACCAAGCCGGCGGCCCCGGCCACGCCGGCCCAGGCGCCGCTCTCCGTCGCCGCGCTGCTCGACAGCGCCGAGCTGGCGCTGCCCGATACCTCCGAGTTCACGATGCGGCCCTACCGCGTCAAGTACAGCGCCGACTTCGTGAGCCGCCCGACCATCGGCTACTCGCGCGACAACTTCGGCCGCGGCATCTTCGGCGGCGCCGCCATCCAGCTCTCCGACCTGCTGGGCGACCATTCGCTCGCCTTCGCCGGGTCGGTCAACGGGCGCATCTCCGAGGCGCAACTCTTCGCCGCGTATACCAACCTCGCCCACCGCTGGAACTGGAGTGTCGGCGGGGCGCAGGAGGTGTACTACTACTACACGGGCAACGGCTCCGTCACGAGGAGCCCCAACGGCTACGATGTCCTCAACCAGTCACTCGACCGCTGGATCATCCGGCAGGCATTTGCGCGCGCCATCCGGCCCTTCACGCGATTCCAGCGCTTCGAGACCGGGCTGTCCGCCGTCAACCTGTATCAGAGCACGCTCAACCAGCTGACCTTCTACGATCCGGTCAGCGGCATTCCGGTCGGCGCCGACCAGAGCATAACGCCCGGGCGCAGCGTCTTCTACGTGGTGCCGACGGCGGCGCTGGTCTTCGACAATTCGCTGTTCGGCTACACCAGCAGTTTCTACGGCCAGCGCTACCGGTTCGAGGTGGGTCAGGCGATCGGCGGGCTCCGCTATACGCAGCTGCTGGGTGACGCGCGCAAGTACATCTCGCTCGGCTTCCCCTGGACCATCGCGATGCGGGTCACCTCCGTGGGCCGGTTTGGCCGCGACGAGAAATTCTTCCCGGTGTTCGTAGGTTCGCCCGACCGGGTGCGCGGCTACACCTACGGCTCCTACGTCAACCAGGAGTGCGGACCGAAGGGCACCGCCGAGACCTGCAGCGAGCTCAGCCGCCTGATCGGCTCGCGCATGGCCGTCGCCAGCGCCGAGTTCCGGTTTCCGCTGCTGCGCGGCAACGCGCTCGGGATTCTGCCCATCGGATTGCCGCCTATCGAGGGCACCCTGTGGGCCGACGCCGGACTGTCGTGGGTCAACGGCGCCAATATTCTGTGGAGCCGCCCCGCCAACCCCAGCACCAATGACCGCTGGCCGATTACCTCGTACGGCGCGGGCGTGCGGGTGAACCTGCTCGGCTTCGTCATCCTGAGCTTCGACTACGCCATTCCGCGCACCCGGCCCGGCAAGTCCGGATACTGGATCGTGAGTTTGCAGCCGCCATTCTAGCCTGAAAACTCAGGCGCAGTAGCAGGAATGCAGACGCGTTCAGGATCAGCCAGGTTCAGGCAGCGACAGCAAGGAGCGGCAGGGAGTTTCCTGCCGCTTCTTCCCCTTTCGTGGCTGCCTGATTGTCCTGCACCTGCCTGCGGCTGAAGGCGTCTGCATCCCACTACTCAGACTGGTAGTTTTCAGGCTTGGAGCGGGCCGGATTTCGCGGTAAATTTTTCACCCAACCAATCGTGCCCAAAAGCCCCGTATTTCTTCTCGCTCTGGCGCTGGCCGGCTGCTCCAAGTCCGGCGGCCCTGGCACCGACGCCGCACGCGCCGATACCACCCTCCCCGTTTCAGCGCGAGAGGGCCAGATCGTGGCCTTCCGCGTACCGCGGACCGGCGGCGCGCTGGCGATCTACTCGCTCCCCACACTCGACGCTACGCCCGGCGGAGCGGGCAGCCGGCTGACCGGTGCGCGCACCGCCGTCGGGATGGACCTGCCCGGCCGGCGCCTGCTGTTCCTCGATTCCACCGGCGCGGTCAATTCCTTCGACCTGGTGAGCCTGCGCCAGAAGGCCGTCGCGCCGCGGCGCGCGCCATCGGCTATCGGCGCCGACGGATCGCTGCTCGCCGTCGATTCGAACGGGGCGGTCACGGAGTCCCAGCCCTGGGGGACGCGCAACTGGCCCGACAACCTGGGGCGCGGCGTGCGGAAGGTCTTCGCGGCGCCCGGTCCCCGCCTCATCGCGATTCGTCACACCCGCGCCGGTGACTCGCTGGCGGTCGCGGCACGCGAGAACGGCGTCGCCGAATCGGTCGCCGTGCCGGCCGCAAACGACGAAGCCGCCAGCCGCGACGGGGACGCCGTCGCCTTCGCGACGGACTCGGGCCTGGTCGTGTTCGAAGAGCGCGAAATGGCCAACCCCTGGTTCGTCCGCCTGGCGGGCGGGCCGCGCTCGGTGATTTTTTCGCCGTCCGGCCACCGCCTCTACGTGGCATTGAAGGACAAGCACGAGCTGGTCGTGGTGGACCGTTTCGGCCGCCGCGAGCGCCCGTCGATTTCGCTGCCCGGCCCGGCCACCGCGCTGCGCGCCGATCCGTGGGGCCGCGCAATCCTGGTCCGGGCGGAAGGCGAAGGCGATGCGACCGATGTCTACGTCATCGCGGTCGCGAAGAATGCGGTAATCGGCACCCTTCACGGCACCTGGGCCGCCGACCTGCCGACCGCGTCCGAGGGTGGCGTGATTCTCTCGCGCGAAGGCAGCACGGTCGTCACGCGCGACCTGCACTCGCTCGACTCGCTGGGCGCGGTGGCCGGCGGCGCGAACGATCTCTGGTTCGCCGGACGCTGGAGCCCGACCTCGGCAACGGCCGGCGTGCGTGCCAGCGCCGCCGACAGCCGGCGGCCCGGCGCCGACAGCCCCGCCGCGGCGGCGGCGCGCGCC
>JAYTEN010000304.1:0-5462 GCA_043735145.1 Gemmatimonadota bacterium
GTCTTGCCGGTGCCGCGATCGCCGATGATCAGCTCGCGCTGGCCACGGCCGATCGGAATCATCGAGTCGATGGCCTTGATGCCCGTCTGGAGCGGCTCCTTCACCGGCTGGCGCACGATGATGCCCGGCGCCACCAGCTCCACCCGCCGCGTCTCGGTCGCCTGGATCGGGCCGCGGCCGTCGATCGGCTCGCCCAGCGGATTCACCACCCGGCCGATCAGGGCGTTGCCGACCGGAACCTCGAACACCCGGTTGGTCCGCCGGACTTCGTCGCCTTCCTTCAGCATCAGGTAGTTGCCGAGAATGACGGCGCCGATGTTGTCCTCTTCGAGGTTCAGCGCGAGACCCGTCACCGTGTCACCGGTGGACGCGCGGAACTCGAGCATCTCGCCCGCCAGCGCCTTGGTCAGCCCGTACACCCGGGCCACGCCGTCCTTCACTTCGAGGATGGTGCCGACCTCTTCGAGGTCGGTCGCCGAGAGGTTCGCGGAGGCAATCTCGCGAAGCAGAACGTCCTTCAGTTCACCGGGGCGAAGCGCGGTATCGTTGGCCATGACACAGGAGGAAGGTGGTGAAAAATCTCAGGCGCGAACGAAGCTTGTGAAAATAATCACTATCTCTGGACGACGGCAAGGCGACTACGGGTGCGGCCCCGCAAGAAGGCCGACAAGACCCCCTTCGGACCCAGCGCCGGAAGCTGCGCGGCGGAGACACCGGCAACCCGCCGGGCAGACCCCGACAAATGGCTGGCCGAAGAAAACCGCAGGATCCGGGCGACCGCCCGCACCGAATAGCCGGGATTCGCGAGCAGGTCGGCGGCCGTGGCCGTACGTGCTAAATCTATTACCCGCTTTATGTTAGGTGCTCCACCGGCGCCAAACTGACGCGACAGGTGCTCGCGCGAGACCTTGAGCGCCCGCGCGATATCGGTGGCGCGAATCGGCCCGCCTACCCGCCGCAGGACTTCCCGCCACGCCCGCTCCTGGAGCGGCTCGACCAGCCGCAGCAGCCGCGGCGCCGACGCGAGCGATGATTCGCGCGCGGCGCTCGCCGTGAGCGACAGCAGCAGCTCCGCGATCACGGAGTCCTCGACCCCCTCGACGATAGGGACGGCGCCGCAGTCCACCGTGCACGCGCGGAGCAGCGCGCCGTCGTCGGGCCGGAAGGCGGTGTACGCGAACCGCGGCACCTGCGGAAAGGCGTCGCGGCAGCGGGCGAGGAGCTCGGTCGCGCCGGGGGCATGCACGTCCACCACCACCGCGTCGGCGAGCGCGCCCAGCAGGGTGCGCTCGAGCTGCGCCGCGCCGCGACACGATACCAGGCGGGCCCGGCCCCGCGGCAGCGCGCGCCTTAGCGCCGCGCGCGCCGGGCGGCTGGTGAGCCAGACGGCAATCGTGGGCGCGCTCACGCGGCGAGCTGCGACATCTGCACCGCCGCGGCGCGCAGCACGTCGCGCGCGTTGGCGTACGACAGGGTGCGGACCGCCTCGTCCACGCCGACCCAGCGGCACGCCGTGATGCCTTCGTCGTGCTGGGGCGAGGGCTCGCCCGCCGGCGACTCCACCAGGAAGAACGCGCAGGTCTTGTGGATCAGCTTGCCGCGGAAGCGGAATAACCAGTCGATGTCGCGGATGTGCCCGTGCAGGACGAGGCCGGCCAGGCCGGTCTCTTCGGTGATCTCGCGCAGCGCCGCGGCCGCCGCCGCCTCGCCTTCCTCGAGGTGTCCCTTGGGGAACCCCCAGTTGCGATAAGCGTCCTTGATGAGGAGGACGACGAGCCCCTGCGCGGTGCGGCGAAAAATGACGCCGCCCGCGGAATGCTCCTCGACGGGCGCCTGCTTCGGCATCTAGAAGACCGAGAAGGAGAAGTACTTGCGGGGATTGCGCTGCATGTCCTGGAGCATCATGCGCAGCGTCGTGACGGCCTGCACCGATTCCGTGTAGAGCAGCGTGTCGCGCGTCAGCCTGCCTAACGTCCCCTCCCCGGCCTGGACCCGGCCCAGGATGCTGTCGGTGTTGCGAATGATGCGCGCAAACGCCTGCTGCTGCGACGCGGCCACGCCCGACACCGCCCGCAGGTTGGCCGCCACCTGCTGGAGGTCCGCCGTCATGCTGTCGGCGTGGGTCAGGATGTTCTGCAGCTGCCGGTTGCCGGTCGCCGAATCGGCGCGCGCGAGGGTGCGCTCCAGCGACGCCGCGCCCCGCGCCAGCGACGCCGAGCCGGTGCCGAGGTTCTCGCCGATCGCCGTCAGGGCTTCCTGCTGGTTGGAAACGATCTGCCCCAGCCGGCGCGACAGGTTCGACAGGTCGACAAAGGCGCTCTGGAGCCGGCGCGCCGAGGTGCTGTCGAACGCCGCTTCCACCCGGCCCGCGATGGTGGCGATATCGCCGGCGATGCGCCCCGCCTGCGCCGTGAGCTCGCCGATGGCGGGCAGCGTGGCGCCGGGCCAGCGGTCCTGGCCGGCGGCCACCGCCTCGGCGACCTGGCGGCGCACTTCCGGGTCGTCAGGCAGCTCGCCCCGGGGCACGATCTCCACGGCCCAGTCGCCGAAGAGCGTGGTGGACGAAATGATCGCCGCCGGCTGGGCCGGCAGCGCGGTGGCGCCGGCGATGCGGAAGCCGACGTTCACCCAGTTGCCGTCGCCCAGGCGCACGGCCTCGACGCGGCCGACGCGCACGCCGTGCACCAGCACCGGGTTGCCGGCCTGGAGGCCGCCGATGTTGCGGAAGCGGCCCTCGGCGAGCTGGTCGTTGCGGCCGAAGCGCGCCTGGCTGAGCCAGACGGACCCCGCGACCACCAGGGCGAGCGCGCCGAGCACCGTTGCGCCGACCAGCGATTCGTTGGCGCGCTTCATCCGGCGGCGCCGTCCAGCGCGAGCTCCTGGGCGGCCGAGAGCGGCACCGCTGCGGCGCTGGGCGCGGGCGGGCGGCCCTCGACGAAGCCGCGCACCACCGGATCGTCGCTGCGGCGGATTTCATCCACGGTGCCGACCTGACGCACCTGTCCCTCGTACAACATCGCGATGCGGTCGCCAACGGTGTACGCCGAGCGCATGTCGTGGGTGATGACGATACTCGTCACCCCCAGTGCCTCACGAGTACGCACCATCAGCTCGTCGATCACCGCGCTGGTCACCGGGTCGAGGCCGGTGGTGGGCTCGTCGTAGAGCATGTACTTGGGCTCGACGGCGATGGCGCGCGCCAGGCCGACGCGCTTGCGCATGCCGCCCGACAGCTCGGCGG
Source organism: Gemmatimonadota bacterium (assembly GCA_043735145.1). Classification (GTDB taxonomy): domain Bacteria; phylum Gemmatimonadota; class Gemmatimonadetes; order Gemmatimonadales; family JACORV01; genus DASXPG01. Next base: position 3,242 of record JAYTEN010000304.1, read on the forward strand.
GCATCCGCTCCTGGGTGCCGGGGAGGTCCACCAGGCCCAGCGCGTGGGCCACGCGGCCCTCGATTTCACTCTCGGCCATGTCGCGGCGGCGGCGCAGCCCGAAGGCGACGTTCTCGTAGATCGTCATGGAGTCGAAGAGCGCGGCGAACTGGAAGACGAAGCCGATGCGCGAGCGGAGCGCCTTGAGGTCGTTGCGGCTCAGCGCGTCGACGACCTGGCCGTCCACGCTGACGTGGCCCTGGTCGGGATCGAGCAGGCCGACGACGTGCTTGATGGCGACGCTCTTGCCGGTGCCGGAAAAGCCGATGATGACCATCGTCTCGCCGTCGTGCACGTCGAGCGTGAAGCCGCGCAGCACCTGCTTGGGCCCGAACCCCTTGTGCACACTGTCGAACGCGATCATCCGCCGCTGCCGTGCCGGAGCAGGGTGACGGCCCAGTAGGCGTCGAGGACGAGGATCATCGCCGCGCTGTAGACCACCGTCTTCGTTGTCGCGTCGCCCACGCCCTCGGCGCCGCCGCGCGTCTGGAGGCCGAGGAAGCAGCCGATCAGCGTGATGACCAGGCCGAACGATGAGAGCTTGATGAGCCCGTACTGCCAGTCGAAGTTCGAGTAGAAGAGCTTCAGCCCCTTCAGGAATTCGGCGCTGGTGATCGGCAGGATCGAGATCGCGGCAAACCAGCCGGTGAAGAGGCCGGTGGCCATCGCGAAGGCACCGATGACGGGAAACATCAGCACGCCGGCGAGCACGCGCGGGACCACGAGATAGGCGAAGGGATCGTACGCCATCGTCTCGAGCGCGTCGACCTGCTCGGTCACGCGCATCGTGCCCAGCTCGGCAGCCATCGTCGCGCCGACGCGGCCCGCGAGGGCGAGCGCCGTCAGCACCGGGCCGAGCTCGAGCATCAGCGTCTTGCCCACGAGGGTGCCGACCAGGTACATCGGCACGGCGCCGGTGAAGGTGTACGACGCGAGCAACGCGAGCACGATGCCGGTGAAGGCCGCGATGAACAGGCTGATGGGCAGCGAATCCACGCCGATCTTGCGCATCTGCTGGGCGATGATGCGTCCCCAGGTGCCGGCATCGGGGAGGGCGCGCGCGGTGTCGGCCAGGAAGAGGCCGAACCGCCCGAAGCCCGTGAGGCCGGCGGTCGTCTGGCGACCGATAAACGCTAGCACGGAGCGAAGATACGGATAAAAACCGGCGGAGGAAAGCAGCGGGCGCAGCCTCAGGCCGAGAGGAGGGCCGTCACCGCCCTTCTTCGTGGAGCATCGTTGAAGTCTTCTTCAGGGTGCGCAGCACGAGGTAGGCCACGAGGCCGATCGCGAACACTGCCAGCGTCACGATATTGGGGCGGGCGTCATGAAAAGCGGCGTAGTCGTCCACCCAGACGGCGATGGCCCACGCCGCGATGAGGCCGAAGAATCCCGAATATTCGCGCCGCAGCACGTTGCGCCAGGAAAATTCGAGCGGCGGCGGGACCCAGCGCGAGCCCACCCGCGGCACGATGGCCGGGCGCACCTGCGACCACTGCTCGTAGGACGCGCCGAATTTGCGGCGCAGGAATTCCTCTTCGGTGAACATGATGCGCTCGTAATAGACCCAGAACACGAGCGTCATGATCACGACAGCCCACCAGGATCGCATCACCAGCATCGCGCCGAGCCACATGAGGTAGTTGCCGAGGTAGAGCGGATGGCGCACCAGGCTGTACATCCCCGACACGTTGAGGGTCGCCGCTTCCTGCTGCGCGACGTTGCGTCCCGAGGTGCCGTGGGGCGCGTGACCGATCACCAGCGCGCGCACCCAGAGGCCAAGCAGGCCGACGCCGAGCGAGAAGAGCTCCCACACGATGTGCATCGCGGGGCTGGCGGGCACCGGTCCCGAGGGCAGTACGGCGAGGGGAATGAGCGCGAGCACGACCAGCGGCAGGTAGCTCCGCCACCGGAAGAGCCATTGTCCACTGCGCTCGAATTCCTCCCGCAAGGCCATGCGAACCCCGATCGTGCCTGAGCAGGGCGGCCACAAGGGCCGCCCCAACGAAACCGCCGCCCCAACGAAACCGCCGCCCCTACGAGGGCCGCCCCAACGAAACGGCGGCGGATGGAAGATCCATCCGCCGCCGCACATTCTACACTATCGCGACGTGTTCGCGAGGGCGACCACAAGGGTCGCCCCTACGGGCAATCGTTACGCCGCGAAGCTGGCCAGCGCCTTGCC
>JAYTEN010000305.1:0-3426 GCA_043735145.1 Gemmatimonadota bacterium
GATGCAACGACCGCGCCACCGTCGAGCAGCGCTTCCACGATCATCGTGGCGTCTTCCGCGTCGAGATCGCCATCGAGTCCCTGCGCCCCGCGGGCGACCGCGGGCAGGGCCTGGGGAAAGGGCAGGATCTCGTTCACCACCGCGGGCCCATACAGGCCGATGCCGATGGTCGCGGCCGTCACGTTTTCCCAGCGGCACAGGCGCGGAGGCAGCGATTTCGCGAACACCTCTTCGAGCGCCGCGGCGGCCTCGGCCGGCGCCTCGAGGCCGAAAAACTCCGGCTCACGCCGTTCGATCCACAGCGGTGAGACGACCATTCCCCGGGCGGTGAGAAGCGCGCCGTAGAGCCGCGAGCGATCGGGCGCCTTCGATACGTCGGAAGTCACGAGTCCCTGGATGCAGGCGAGCGCGCCCGGTCCCTTGAGCTCGTACCGTGCCACGCCGGTGCGCTGGTGGACCACGGCGCCGCCTTCCAGCGCGCGCCATTCGGCCTCGTTGACCGCGTCCTTCGGGATCTTCACGCCACCGCCACGCCGCGCCACAGCGGGTCGAGGTCCGAGGGAACGTGACCCTCGAACGACGTCCAGACGGCGTCGGCATCGTGGAGCGCCCCGATGCCGTACGATGTCGTGATGGCGACGCATCCGGCGCCCAGGGCGCGCGCGGCGCCGACACCGGGCAGGGAATCCTCGATGACCACCGCCCGCCAGTCGCGGGTTCCGTGCATCGCGGCGAGGCGGGCGAGCGCGATGCGGAAGCCCTCGGGGTCGGGTTTCGAGGTGGTGATATCGTCCGAAGTGACCAGCACTTCGACGAGCCCCGCGATTCCCGCGCGCCGGAGTCCCAGCGGGATCTCGGAGCCCAGGGCGCCGCTGACGACGGCGACGCGCGCGGAGCGCGCGGCGGCTTCGACGAACGCCGTGACCCCGGGCACGACCTGCAGGTCACGCTCGGCCAGCCGCAGGTACGCGCGCGACTTGCGCTGGACGTACGGCTCGATCGCGGCGCGGCTGGTGTCGCGGCCGGCGGGTTCGAAGGCCTTCTGAAAGGCGACGCGGTCGTTGAGTCCCAGGTAGTGCGCGAAATACTCCGGTTCCGAGAGCGCGATGCCTTCCTCGGCGAGGATGGCGCGGAAGGATGCGAAATGCAGCGGCTCGTCGTGCACGATCACTCCATTGTAGTCGAGCAGGAGCGCATCCATCAGTCGAACCGCTGCCCGATCCACCGCGCGATGACCGGCCAGACCTCCTGCCGCGCCTGCGCGGAGATGACGAGCCGGTTGTGCGTGTAGTCTCGCGAAAATCCCTGCGAGCGGCCGCAGACGACCAGCTCGCGGTCGGCGCCGCCGAGGTCGTCGAGCAGGCGACGGCATGCGGAAGGCGGCGTGAGCAGGTCGCCGGCTCCAGCCACCGCGAGCGCCGGAATCAACACCCGCGCGGCCGCGACGCGGTAGTCGAAGCCGTCGCGGCCGATCCAGCGGCCGCTGGCATTCCACCCGAACCACTGGCGCAGGATGCCGGGGCGCTCATCGGCGGGGCCGATACGCAGCGCGGCCGCCGGAAACCGTCCGAGGGCGCTCCCCACGGCGTGACCCGCGGCGGCGGTGAGAAGGTGGATGGGGCCGGGTGCGTAGGGTGCGGGCGCCGCGATCATCACGAGGCCACCGAGCATCGCGGCGTGCTCCGGCGCCCGGGCCGCGAAGCCGGCGCCGATCACGGCGCCCGCGCTGTGACCGAGCCAGAGCAGTGTCGCGGTCCCCGTGGCCGCGATGACCGCGCGGGCCAGGGCCGGGGCGTCCGACATGATCCAGTGCTCGAATTCCCAATCCTGCGCGGGGGCGCCGGGCCGGCGTCCCCGCAGCTCGGCCACCCAGGCATCGTAGCCCAGGTCGGCGAGATATTGCGCGAGGCCGCCGCGACCGCCGAAGAAGAAGCGATTCGAGAAGGTGCCGTGCACCAGGAGGATCGGCAGCGTGCCTCGGCCGTCGGCCGCGCCGGTCGTCCGCTCCATGCGCCACAGCGTGAGCTCCTCCCCGTCGCCGGCCCGGACGATCTGCGGCGACTGGATCACGCGCGATACGACCATGCGAGCAGCTCCACCGGGTGCACCACGCCGATGCCCATGTCGTCCAGCAGCGTGCCGCCGCCGATCTGCATCAGGCAGCCGGGATTGCCGGTTGCCACCAGGTCGGGGGCGGCGCGTCCGATCGCCGCGAGCTTGGCGGCGAGCACCTCACGCGACATGCCGGGCTCGATCATGGAATAGAGGCCGGCGCTGCCGCAGCACCGCTCGGCGCCTTCCAGCGGCACGACGGTGAGGCCGGGGACGGCCGCGAGCAGGCGCAGCGGCGGCGCGACGATCTGCTGCGCGTGAATGAGGTGACAGGGCGCGTCGTAGGCCACGCGCAAGGGGATCGCGCGCGTCCCCGGGCGCGGCCCCTGCTCGGCGAGCAGTTCGCTCACGTCGCGCACCCGCGCGGCGACGCGAAGCGCTTCATCCTCGAGCGGATCGCCGGCGAGGATCGCGCCGTAGCCGCGCAGCATCGCCCCGCAGCCGGCGCTGTTCACGACGATCGGTCCGCCGGTGTGCGCGAAGGCGGCGACATTCTCGCGCGCGAGCCGCTGCGCGAGGTCGTGCGCGCCCGCGTGCGCGGCCAGTGCGCCGCAACAGACCTGGCCCGGGACTTCGGTGACCTCGCACTCGTTATGCGCCAAAGCGGCGATGGTGGCGTCGTGCACATGCCGGAAGAGGCCGTTCATGACGCAACCTCTGAACAACAACGCGGGGCGGCGGTCGGGCGGCACGGCGGGACGGCGGTACGGCGGTACGGCGGTACGCGCGGGGAACTGCGGGCCTGCCGCCGCACCACGCGCGCTGGGCGCACGTACCGCCGTACCGCCGTACCGCCCGCCCGTCGGTTTCGTGGCCGCGAGCATCGCCATCATCCGCGCGAGCAGCGGCGCATCCATCCCGGCGCCGCGGGCGAGCCACGCGGGAAGGCCGGTGGCGCGGAGCATCCGCGAGAGGAACCACGCCAGGCGCTGGCGGCCGGGGCGGGCCAGGATCCACAGGGCGGCGCGCAGCGGGAACGGCAGCGGTCGCACCCGCGCGATCAATGCGCGCGAGGCTTCGAGTGCGGGCCCGAAGATCACGCCGGAGGGACACACCGTCTCGCATCCACGGCAGCCGAGACAGCGGTCGAGGTGCTCCTGGAGTCCGGGATCGGACGCGGGCATCTCGCCGCGCGCGAGCGCGTGCATGAGGACGATGCGTCCGCGCGGCGAGTCGGCCTCGTCGGAGGTGACTTCGTAGGTCGGGCATGCGGGCAGGCAGAAGCCGCAGTGGACGCAGGGGTCGAGGCCGCTGAAGTGGGGAAGTGGGGAAGTGGGGAAGTCCAGTATCCGCAGAAGCCGGCGTCAGGAGCCG
>JAYTEN010000306.1:0-26789 GCA_043735145.1 Gemmatimonadota bacterium
GCAGCAGCGCCGGCACGTGCAGATCGAACCCGGCGTTGCCGAGTCCCAGGACGGCGACCTTCAACGCGACGGCTTGACGAGCAGGTTGTAGACGCTGCCGATCAGCCGCCCGAGGGCATAGCCGAGCACGAACGCGTAGATGAACCCGAGCACCGCGCCCAGGACGGTCACGCGGTAGCCGGGGAAGTAGACCTTCAGCAGGCTGAGGTGCGGGCCCGGGTGGGGCCCGCCCCTGATCACCAGGATGATCGTCGCGGCAAACAGGCCCACGCCGAACAGCAGTCCCACGGTGATGCCCCAGGCGCGCTCGTTCAGCCGCGCGACGGCGAGGCGCAGGTCCTTGTCGGTGCCAGCGGTCATCTCGAAGTCCGGGTCAGATGTGGTCCAGGAAGTCGCGCGTGGCCTCGAGCTCGGACCGATTGCGTCCCTGCCAGAGCGACAGCGCGATGACGAAGTTACGGGTGAACGCGGCGAACCAGCCCATGGCGAAGCCGGCCACGAACCCCCACGCCAGCGCGATGAACGCGCCGGGCCAGCTGACGGTGTAGCCGTAGAAATACTCGTCGAGGATGCGCAGGTCGGGCGCTTCGGTGCCCGGGCGCAGCATGAGCACCGCAGTGAGCGCGAAAAACAGCAGGCCCGTGGCGCTCCCGGTCGCCATGCCGAAGGCGCGCTTGTGCAGCGGCACGAATACGGCCTCGAGTGCGGGCGAGAGGGGTTCCGTCGCTTCGGTCGTCACCTGGGATCCTTTCGTTCCCACAGGCTCTGCCGCGAGCGCTGCGGGGCGGGTGGCCACGTCGCGATGCCGATCTGGGCATGCGCGGCGGCCTCGGCCGGTGGAATGGGCTCGCCGAAGAGATGATGGTGGACCCAGCCGAACACCACCGATACCGCATTGCTCGCGTAATACGCCAGGTGCATCGGGATGGCGGCCAGCGTAAACAACGGTCCGCGCACCCGGAGCAGGAACAGATAGAAGCGGATGTTGGCCGCGAGCACCGCGCCCGCGACCAGCCCCGAGATGAGGAGCCAATGCGGGTAGTGCGTGATCAGTGCGACCAGTGGCATCAGCATGGCGATCGCGGTGAGGCCGGTCAGCACCTTCTCGAGGCTCCGCACGTTGAGTGACCCCGACGTGGCGGGGGCGCCTTCCTGCAGCAGCAGCCACATCCATGGCACGCCGCGGTGACGGAAGTCGGCCAGCAGCGTGGTCGCCACGGTCCAGTGCTTGAGGTGGGTTCCCTGGATGTCGGGGTCGAGCACGATCCGGTGCCCGGCAAGATTCACGCGGCGGCCCAGCTCGATGTCCTCGATCTGGGGCCGCGCATAGTGCCACTCGTCGAACCGGCCGACGGAGTGGAACTCGGTCGCGCGGATCGCGCCCAGCCCCGCCCAGAACGTCTGCGCCTCACCGCGCCCGCGCTGGTGCACGTAATGATGCAGCAGGTTGCGATACTGGGAGACGTAGCCGGGGCTGGCGGGCCGGTCATCGTACGATCCAAAGACGGCGTGCGTTACCGGCTCATTGCGAAAGCGGTCAACGAGGCGGCGCAGCGCGTCGGGGTGCACCGTAACGTCCGCGTCCACGAACACCAGCACCTCGCCGCGCGCCAGCTCCGATCCGCGGTTGCGCGCAAAGGCGGGGCCGTGCGGCTTGCCGGAGAGGCGGACGACGCGCTCGCAGTACTCGGCGCCCACCAGTGAGGTCTCATCGGTGCTGCCGTCATCGACCAGGATGACTTCGAACTGTTCGCGCGGCAGGTCGCTGCTCTCGAGCGCCTGGAGTGCGGCGCGCACCGTGGACACGGCGTTGTGCGCCGGCATGATGATGGTCAGGAACGGACGAGCGTTCACGCGGGTCCCCCGGTCACGGCGGCGCGCACGCGCCGCAGCGCCGCGCGCAGCCGCAGCCCGCCGCGGAAGGCCGGCGTGCCCCATGCTTCGAGCTTCCCCGGATCGCGCAGATAGAAGGCGTCGAGGCGCGGCAGGCGCTCGGGACGATCCGACGGGTCGACCAGCTTCAGCTGGGTCGTGACGGCATGCGTGAAACCGCGGGTCGCAACCGCCGCGGCGCGCGCATCGATGCCGCCGTAGGGATAGGCGAAGGTGTGGGGCCGTGTCCCGGTGCGCGCGGCAATGTCGTCGGCGCTCCCCGCCATCTCGGCCTCGATTGCGGGTTCGGTCATCCCGCGCAGATCGGGATGGGTGCGGCTGTGCGCCCCCAGCATGACCCCCTCCCCGGCGACACGGCTCAAAGCGTCCCAGTCCATCAGTGGCAGGGACGGAACCCCCGCTGTCCGCCTCCCGGCCCAATCATTGGTGCCGCCCGCGTGCCCGCTCACCACGAACAGCGTCACCGGCACCCGGTGGGTGCGCAGCAGCGGCCACGCCACTTCATCGAAGTTGCGGAAGGCGTCGTCAAACGTGATCGCGAGCGCGTCGTCGGGCGTATCGGGCGCGTCGATGCGATCGAGCGGCACGACGCGCACCGCGCCGGAAACCAGCCAACGGACGTGCTCGCGGAACGCCGCCTCGTCGATCGAGATGGGCGAACCCGTCGGGTCGATCGAGTGATAGGTAAGAATGCCGCGCATCTCACCCGTGTCCCGCGAGCTGCTGCTGCTCGCGGACGACGTCGGCGATGATCGTCTCGAGCGTCGTCTGGGGCCGCATGCCGATAGTGCGCTCCAGCTTGCGCACGTCGGGAATGCGGCGCTGCATGTCCTCGAATCCCTCGCCGTACGCTTCGGTATAGGGCGTGTGGTGGATCTCCGACCGGCTGCCCGCGGCATCGCGCACCATCTCGGCGAGCCGGTTGATACTCACCTCGCGGTCGCTGCCGATGTTGTAGACCTGGCCGACCGCCGCGGGAGTCTCGATCAGCTTCACCATGCACTGCACGACGTCCGATACGTGGCCGAAGCAGCGCGACTGGTCACCCGAGCCGTAGACGGTGATGGGCTCGCCGCGCACCGCCTGGCCCGCGAAGTTCGGCAACACCATGCCGTAGCGGCCGGTCTGCTTGGGGCCGACGGTATTGAACAGGCGCGTGATGATGACGGGGACCTTCTTCTCGCGGTAGTACGCCAGGGCCAGCCATTCGTCGAGCGCCTTGGAGCAGGCATAGGCCCACCTCGAGTTCACCGTCGCGCCCATGGTGAGGTCGTCTTCTTCGGAGTAGGGCACCTTGCCCGACTTGCCGTAGACCTCCGATGTCGAGGCGATGACGACGAGCTTCTGCTTCCTGGCCACGGCGCCGAGGACCACCTCGGTCCCATGGACATTGGTCTCGATGGTGCGCACCGGCTGCTCGACGATGAGCCGCACGCCGACCGCGGCGGCCAGGTGCACCGTCACGTCGCAGCGGTCCACCAGCTCGGACACGAGTGGCGCGTCGATGACCGATCCGATCCTGTACTCGAAGCCCGGCTTGCCGATGACGTGGTCGAGGTTCGACATCTGGCCCGTGGACAGGTCGTCCAGGATCGACACCTTGTGGCCCTGCTCGAGCAGGAGGCTCGACAGGTGCGATCCGATGAATCCCGCCCCGCCCGTGATGAAGACCCTCAAGACCCCTCCGCGGCCAGCGCCGCTACGTGTGCGTCACCCTTCGCCTGCGCCGCGCGGCGCACGACGTCCAGAAATCTCGGCAGGACAGCGGATTCCGACCATGTCGAGCGGAAGGCCGCCCGTCCCGCCGCCCCCAGCCGCGCCCGCCGGTCCGGCTCGTCGAGGTACCGGTGCAGCGCGGCCTCGAGCTCGGCGGGCGTCTCGAACAGGTCGCCCCCGCCGGAATGCTCCAGCAGCTCGGGGAAGGGCCCGATGCGGCGCGCCACCACCGGCGTGCCCTGCCGGAAGGACTCGATGATAATGATTCCGAAGGTCTCGAAACATACCGACGGGACGAGCAGGGCGGCGGCATGGCGATAGTACCGGGACAGGTCGGCCGGCGCCACCCGCCCCAGGAACTTCACCCGGGGGTTCCCGGCGGCCAGCGTTTTCAGCGTCTCGGTGTAGTCGCCATCGCCCGCAATCAGCAGATCGGCACGGTCAAAATTCCGGAAGACGGGAATGACATCGTCGAGCCCCTTGATCTTCTCGAGCCTGCCCACAAAGAGGAAATACGGCCTCCCCCCATTTACACCAACCTCATTCACCTCATTCACCTCATTCACCTCATTCACCTCATTCACCTCGGGCAGGAAGTACGGCACCACCTCCATCTCCCGCGGAAACCCGAATTCCCCGTGCTTCCTGCGACTGAACTCGCTCATCGCAATGAACGCATCCACCTGGCTCGCCTGCCGCTCCAGAAACCCGGTATAGCGCCACGCCTGCGGTGGCCGGCGATACGTCGCCACGCAGCGCAGGCATTCCCGGCCGGTGCACAGCTCGCGGTTGTGGCGCCACAGCACATGCGAGGGGCAGACCAGCCAATGCTCGTGCGCCATGTAGAGCTTCACGCCGTGGCCGTACGACAGCAGGCCCGGCCCGCCGATCAGCGACACATTGTGGAAGACCGTTACGTCGAACCGGCCGGGCGACAGCTCCTCGCGAATGCGGGCGCCGTGCACGACCGGCCGGCCCGTCTGCTGCGTCAGCACGTTGCTCATCGCGCCATGCCGGCTGCGCAGCGAGACGACGCGCACGCCGTCGTCGGCGAAGCCGGCCACCGGCTCCTTGCCCGCGAGGCTGACGTAGGCGTCCGCGTCATGAATGACCGTCACCTCGTGGCCACGTCGCACCAGGGCCTGCGAAAGACGAATGATGCCCATGCCGTCGCCGCCGAAATTGTACGGCGGATAGAACGTCGTCAGCATGGCGAAGCGCAGGCCGCTCACGCCGCGGCCTCCCGCAGCGCGCTCAGGGCTGCCGCCGCGGCGCGGGCCCAGGTGAGGGCGCCGGCGCGATGCCGCGCAACTTCTCCTCGCTCGGCGCGAAGCTGGTCGTCGGACGCCAGCCGGCGCATGGCGGCGGCGAGCGCGGCATCGTCACCCGGCGCCACGAAGATGCCGCCGCCGGTCAGCAGCTCGGGCAGCGGACTGGCCGTGGTGGCGATGACCGGGCAGCCGCAGGCCGCCGCTTCCACCGCGGGCAGGCCGAAGCCCTCGGACAGCGACGGGAGGAGCAGCGCGCGCGCCCCGGTGTGCAGGTGACGCAGCTGGTCGTCGGCGACGAAACCGGTCCACCGCACCAGGTGTTCGGTGCCGCAGGCGCGGATCGCGGCGCGAATCTCGCCGTGACTGCCGAGGAAGACGTCGCCGGTGACGGCGCCAACCAGCAGCAGGAATGGCGCGTCGGCCCCCATTGCGGCGGCCACCGATGCGTGCGCCCGCACGATGGCGTCCACGCGCTTGTGGGGACTGAACCCGCCGACGTAGGTGAACCAGCGCGCACCGGCCGGAAGGCCCACGGCGGCCGCGGCCGCCGCGACATCCGCCGGCGCCGAGGGCCGATAGACCGGCGCCGGCGCCTCGACGGCGACCCGCAGCGTGGCACGCGGTAGTCCGAGGACCTCGACCAGCTCGCCCGCCGCATAGTTGCTGACGGTGAGCACCAGCCTGGCCTGGAGCAGCGCCAGCGCGACCTTGGCCCGCCAGAAGAGCCGGGCGCGTGCGCTGGGAAGCGTCAGGGCCGGAAATCGTTCCGCAATGGCGTCGTGAATGGTGACGACGGCGCGCAGCCTGGGCGGTAGCGGGAAGTACGTGTACACGCTGGGCGAAAAAAATACGTCGAGTGGTTCTCTCCACACCGCGGCCGTGAAGCGCAGCAGGTCGCCCGGACCCCGGCTACCGCCGGCGCTGGCGGCTTCGGTGGGCGCGGCGGACTGGGCAACCCGGACGAGGCGCACGTTCGGCGCGTGCAAGTCCCAGCGGGCTTCGGCGGCCGCGTCCACGAAGCAGATGAATTCGTCGTCCGGCGCGGCGGAAACCATGGCCCGCAGCAATTCCTGCGTGAACCGTCCGTAGCCGCGGCCATTGGCCCAGCAGCTCGCGTCTACCCCGATGCGCATCGCGACAAGTATACTGTGTCCGTCGACCAACGAACCACACCAGGAAGGCAATGGCACCAGGGCCACAATTTATCCTCGGTCTGTCCGCGTTCTATCACGATAGTGCGGCCTGTCTGCTGCGCGACGGAGAGATCGTCGCCGCGGCGTCGGAGGACCGGTTCACCCGCAAGAAGGGGGATCCATCCTTCCCCGAGCGCGCCGTCGCCTTCTGCCTGAAGGAGGGCGGCATCACGGCGGCCGAGCTGGCGAGCGTCGGATTCTACGACAAGCCGATCATCAAGTTCGAGCGCATCCTCGAGACCTATCTCGGGGTGGTGCCGCGCGGCTTCCGGCAGTTCCTGATGGCCGGCCCGCTCTGGATCAAGGAAAAAATCTTCACCGACCGCCTGATCCGCGAAGGGCTCGGCAAGGGCTACGACGGCGACGTGCTCTACGCGGAGCATCACGAGTCGCACGCCGCCAGCGCCTTCTTTCCCTCGCCGTTCGAGGAAGCCGCATTCCTCACCCTCGACGGCGTGGGCGAGTGGGCCACGGCCTCCTACGGCGTCGGCAAGGGCAGCGACATCGAGATCCTGAAGGAGATGCGCTGGCCCGATTCGCTCGGCCTCCTCTATTCCGCGATCACCTACTACACCGGCTTCAAGGTCAATTCCGGTGAATACAAGGTCATGGGCCTCGCGCCCTACGGGCAGCCGAAGTACGTCGACCTCATCTACAAGCACCTCGTCGATCTGCGCGAGGACGGCTCGTTCCGGCTGAACCAGGACTACTTCGACTATCTCGCCGGTCTCACCATGACCAACGCGAAGTTCAACGACCTCTTCGGCGGCCCGCCCCGCGTGCCGGAGACCAACCTCACCCAGAAGGAAATGGATCTCGCGCGGTCGGTGCAGGACGTCTGCGAGGAGATCATGCTGCGGCAGGCCCGGACCGTGCACCGCGTCACCGGACAGGAGAACCTCTGCCTCGCCGGCGGCGTGGCGCTCAACTGCGTCGGCAACGGGCGCATCCTGCGCGAAGGGCCCTTCAAGCGTCTCTGGATCCAGCCCGCGGCGGGCGACGCCGGCGGCGCGCTGGGCGTCGCGCAGCTCATCTGGCACCGCGCGATGAAGCAGCCGCGCACCGTCAGCAAGGGCCGCGACGGCATGAAGGGCGCGTACCTCGGCCCCGGCTTCAGCGATGCCGAGATCGAAGCCTTTCTCGTGCAGGCGGGCGCGGTCTACCAGAAGCTCGAGCGGCAGCCGCTCCTGGAATCGGTGGCACGCGAGATGGCCGACGGGCGGATCATCGGCTGGTTCAACGGCCGCATGGAATTCGGTCCCCGCGCCCTGGGCGCGCGCTCGATCCTCGGCGACCCGCGCAATCCGAAGATGCAGGCCGACATGAACATCAAGATCAAGTTCCGGGAAGGCTTCCGCCCCTTCGCGCCGAGCGTGCTGCGCGACCGGGTGAGCGACTGGTTCGAGATGGACTGCGACTCGCCGTACATGCTGCTGGTCGCGCCGGTGAAGCAGGAACGGCAGATCGCCATGACCGAGGAACAGCAGAAGAGTCTCTGGGGCATCGCCATGCTCAACGTTCCGCGCTCCGACATCCCCGCCGTCACGCACATCGACTATTCGGCCCGGGTGCAGACGGTGGATCGCGACGTGAGCCCCGACTACTACGATCTCATCAGCGAGTTCGACAAGCTCACCGGCTGCCCGGTGATCGTGAACACGTCGTTCAACGTCCGCGGCGAGCCCATCGTCTGCACGCCGCGCGACGCGCACGTCTGCTTCATGCGCACCCACATCGACACCCTGGTCCTCGGCCCCTACGTGCTGCGCAAGGCCGACCAGCCGGAATGGAAGGAGACAGAGCAATGGGAGCAGGCGTTCCAGCTCGACTGACGGCGAAGGAAGGGCGGAAGTTCGCCTTTACCGTCGGGATCGCGTTTCTGGTGCTGGCGCTGATCGCGCACTGGCGCCACCCGCTGGGCCTGCCGTGGAAGGTCCTGTCCGGGCTCGGCGGCACCCTCGTGGTCCTCGGCGCCGTGGTGCCGAGCCGACTGGGGCCGGTGCAGCGCGGCTGGATGGGCTTCGCCCACGCGCTCTCGAAGATCACCACCCCGATCTTCATGGCGGTCGTGTATTTTCTCGTGATCACGCCGATCGGACTCTTCATGCGCCTCATCGGCCGCCGGCCGATGGAGCACAAGGAGCAGGACGGCGGATTCTGGCTGGCACCGCCATCGGGCGGACGCAGCGACCTCACCCACCAGTTCTAGGAGATTCGCATGGCGCGGCGGGGCATACTGAGCGAGCTGTGGTCGTTCATGAAGGTGCGCAAGAAGTGGTGGTTGCTGCCGATCATCCTGGTGCTGCTGATGGTGGGGGCGCTGCTGGTCTTCGCGCACGGCTCCGCGCTCGCTCCGTTCATCTATACGATCTTCTAACGTCAAAGCGTCGAAACGTCGAAGCGTCGAAACGTAATTCGAAAGAACCCCGGAGCCTGTTGGTCCGGGGTTCTTCACGATAACGCTTTGACGTTTCGACGTTTCGACGCTTCGACGGCCGTTCAGGCTTTCTGGTTCAGCTTCTGCTCTTCATGGTAGTCGAAGTCCGTATTCACGGCCCAGACATCGTGCGACGCACCCTGCATGTTCCACACCGTCATCATGGCGGTGAGCATCGAGTGGTCCTGGTTGTTGTACTTGTGCATCCCGTTGCGCCCGACGCAGTGCAGGTTCGAGATCGGGTCGATGAACTCACGCACCTTGTCGAGGTGCTCGCGGTACGCGCCGTCGTAAGTCGGGTACGCCTTGCGCTGGCGGACCACGGTGCCGTCGAAAACCTTCGCGTCGCCGATGAGGTTGAGCGAGCGCAGCTCCGTCGTCGCCAGGGTGATGAGGTCCTCGTCCTTCGAGGTCCACAGGCCGTCGCCCTCGAAGCAGAAATACTCCAGGCCAAGGCAGGTGGTGCGGTCGGCGTCCTGCACCATGGCCTTGCTCCAGTTGTTAAAGTTCTGGATGCGGCCGACCCGCACACCCGGCGAGTGGATGTAGATCCAGTTGTCGGGAAAGAGGCTCGCCCGGTCGATCATCAGCACGACGGTGAGGAAGTCGCGGTAGCGCAGCCCGTCGCCGGCGTGGCGCGCTGGGGACGGCGCCGGCGGATCGATCGACGCCACCAGCGCTCGGATGTCGGTCGTCGACACGACGTGGTCGGCCGCGAACCGCTGCTCGCCCGCGGGCGTCTGCGCGCGCACCGCCACCGCCTTGCCGTCCCGCATTTCGACCGCCGTGACCTGGTGCTGCATCAGCACGCTGCCACCCATGGCCACGATCCGGTCGCGCGTCATTTCCCACATCTGGCCGGGGCCGAGCCGCGGATACTGGAACTCGTTGATGAGCGTCTTGATCGTGGTGGACCGCTTCTGGATGCTCGCCGCCGACAGGATGGCGCGCGCCAGCGAAAGGCCCTGGATGCGCTGGGCCGCCCATTCGGAGCGGATTTCGGTGCAGGGAATGCCCCAGACTTTTTCGGTGTAGGTCTTGAAGAAGATCTGGTACAGCCGCTTGCCGAAGCGGTTGGTCACCCACTGTTCGAGGTTGTCCTCCACCTTGCTCGGCCAGATGCGGGCGTGCACGTAGCTGAGGACGATCTTCGCGGCGTTCATCAGGCCGAGGCCGCTCAGCGCGTTCCAGGCCTTCAGCGGATAGTCGAAGAACTTGCCGTCATAGTAGATGCGCGAGAGGCGCGGCACCTGGATGAATTCGTTGCCGAGGATCTCGTGCCAGAGATTCTCGACCGGCGTGATCTTGGTGAAGAAGCGGTGGCCGCCGATGTCGAAGCGATAGCCCTTGTAGCGCGCCGTCCGCGAGATGCCGCCGACTTCGCCGCTCCCCTCGTAGACCGTCACCTTCGCGCCGGCCTTGAGCAGCAGGTAGGCGGCCGTCAGCCCGCCGGGGCCGCCGCCGATGACGGCCACGTGCTCCCCGGGACGCAGCGGCGCGGTGGCGCGGCCGGCGGAGGGCGCGGTTGGCGCGATCGCCGTCACACGACCTTCCCGAGCGCGTCGCCGCCGCCGGCCCAGTAGCCGGCAACCTCGCCCGCCGCCCAGGCCACGGTGAACAGCGCCTGCAGGGGCAGCGACTTGATCAGGTCGGCGCGGTTGGCGGGCGACGACCAGACCCGCGACGCGATGCGCGCCAGCAGGACCGGCGGCAACGCGAATGCCGCAGCGCCCATGGCGAAGCGCCGCGGGAAGGAGGCGCCCTGGACCCGCATGCCTGCATATGACCGGGAGTAGAGATAACGCTGGTGCAGGTAGCTCCCCACGCTGTAGTGCATCTTGTGGCCGACCGCTATTTCCGGCCTGGACACCAAAGTAATGCCATCCGCGCGCAGCGTGTCATGGAGGTGATTCTCCCATCGCCCCGCCGTCCATGCCTCACGATGGGAGGCCAGCAGTGCGCGGCGGTAGGTCACGTTGTTGCCCGTCACCCAAGGCGAGGGCCCCGCCGGTGGATTGAGGCTCTGATGATACTCACAGAGAAAGGCCGCCCGGTCCACCAGCCGGTCGGTGGCCGCGTTGCGCACCGACCCGCCCACCACGGACGCGCCGCCGGCATGCTGGGCCAGCATCGCGCGCGCCCAGCCGGGCGGGACCAGCACATGATCCTCGATGACGCCGACAATGTCCGCCGTCGCCGCGTCGAAGGCCGCCGCGCGCATGTCGGGGATGGTGGTCCCCGCCGGCACCTCGATGACGCGCACCGACGGGAACCGGCGGCGCAGCGGCTCGCGAACCTCGGCCCCCAGGCGATCGACCACGAGGATCTCGATCGGCCCGCTGTCCTGGGCTGCCAGCGCGTCGAGGGCGCCCTCGAGCGACGCCCAGCCGTTGACCGACGGCACGACGACGGACAGCGCCGGCGGCGCAGCGGCGGGCCGCGCGGAGGGTGTGGTCATCGGCGCGCGCGGGTGCTCAGATGGCGGGGGCAGGCGGGTCGTTAGGTCCCGGCAGCTGCGCGATCCAGTCGGCGTCGGGAATGACGCCGTCCTCGATCAGGGTGACGACGTCACCGTCGGCCGCCGACAGGCCGATCGCCCGCAGCTGGCGCACCGTGGCGTGGTCCGGCGCCGGCATGAACAGCACCGCCGGCCACGCCATCTCGAGGGCGCGATACTCGTCCCCCGAACAATTGCGAGCCACCACGACTTCGATCGCGCGCGCCGTGCAGGCCGGGACCAGCGCCGCGAGGCAGCGGCCGAGCGTCTCCCGGTCCCGCATCGACGCGACCACGACCGACGACGTCGGGACATCCGCGAGGCGGATCCCCCGGTGTCCGGGCGGCAGGTTGCGGTGAGGGTCCATGAATGTGGTCTCCAGAGGGCGGTCTCCGCGCCGCCGCGATTACACTTCTCAGCCAATGCCCGGGAGTAAAGTGCGCTCACACGCCCGCCTGATACAAGCGGCGGCCGTTCTGCTCGTCCTCGCGGCAACCGTCGTGCCCGAGGGCGACCGGCCGGGAGGGCTGCGACTGTGCTTTCTCTGTGCCGAGCACGGCCTCTCGGAATTCCTCCTCAATGTGCTGCTCTTCGTGCCGCTCGGCCTCGTGCTCGCCTGGAGCGGCCATACCCTGCGCCGCGCCCTGCTGCGCGGCGCGCTGCTGTCGGTGGCGATCGAATGTAGCCAGTGGTTCATCCCCGGGCGCTTCCCTTCGCCCGAAGATGTGGTCGCCAACTCGCTCGGCACGCTGGTGGGCGCGATGGTGTTCCTCGGTGCCGCGGCGATCGTGGATCCGCCGCCGCATCGCCGCGTCCGTATGACGGTTGGCGCGGCCCTGCTCGCCCTGCTCGTCCCGGTGCTGACGGCCCTCCTGGTACGGCCGTCATTTCCTCCCGCGGTGTGGTTCGGCCAGTGGACGCAGCGCCAGAGCGCGTTCGCCGCCTACCGCGGGTTTCTGATCGATGCGTCGATGCCGGGGATGCCGTTGCGCAGCATGCGCCTCACCCACAGCGGCGCGGCGCGCGAATCACTCCTGTCGGGCACGCATATCCGCCTCGGCGGTGTCGCGGGACCGGAGCCCCGCAGCCCCGCGCCCCTGTTCAACATCGCCGATGACGCGCAGCGATTCGATCTCATGGTGCTGGTCATGGGGCAGGGTATCGACCTGCGCTACCGGACGGCGGCCGAGGATCTGCGACTGACCAGCGTGGATCTGCGATTCCCCGATGCCCTGGGCGGCCTGCGCGCCGGCGACACCCTCGCACTGGAGGTGTGGCGCGCCGGCCCCCGGTGGTGCATCGCCGCGCCGAGCGGCACGGCGTGCCAGGGGGCCAACGCCGCTTCGCTGTGGCGGATGCTGTCCCCACAGGTTGTGCCGCCCAACGCCGCGGTGGACGTGCTGTGGATGGCGATCATCTTCCTGCCCCTCGCGTATTGGGGAGTGGGAGCCGCCCGCGCCACCGGCATCGCGGCGGCGTTGCTCACTCTCGTGATCCTCCCCTTCTTTCCCGGTGGTCCGGCGGCTTCGCTCCTCCCGCTCGCCGGTGCCGTGGCAGGCTCCGCCCTGGGCCTGGGCCTGTCCGCTGCGCGGACGCGACATTTGTTGCGCCGGGGCACGATCCCTGCGTAGGTTCTGGCACTCGTGACCCCGAAAGCCATGTCCTGCGATCGCTCCTGCACCCATGTCGCGCGCAACCTCATGCGTCGAACGGCGATAGCCCTTGTCGTCTGGGGTGGGTTTGCCACGCCCCTTCGCGCGCAAAGCCTCGATGCCGGCGCGATCAGCGGATTCATTCGCGACAGTCTCGGCCGTGCCCTCCCGGAAGCGACCATTACGCTCACCGAGCGAGCCACCGGAGTCGCCCGCGCCAGGCTCACGCCGCGCGACGGCAGCTACGGCTACAACCTCCTGCTTCCCGGCAACTATGACCTGCTCGTCGAGCGCTTCGGTTACCGGCCGCGCCTGATTGCCGGCATTCCGGTGCGTCCCGGATCGCAGATCCGCCTGGACGCCACGCTTGCCGGCGAAACCAGCCGTCCCGCGATCGATACCGCGGCGTACGCCGGCGTGCCCGCTGGCGGCCTGCATCTCGCGCTCGACGGTGGAAGGGCCGATGACCAGTTTGCCGCGCTCGCCGATCGCGCCGGCATCATCACCGGTGTTGGCGGCCTGCTGCCCGGGTCGGGGAGCGATCTCAGCTCGGAAGGATTGCCGGGACGGCTCGGCGTGCTCGCGCTGGACGGCATCGCGCGCTCCAGCGCGCGCCACCCGCGCCTCGCGTCGGCATGGCTGGACGGCATCGCATTCCCGATCGCCGCGGTGCACGGTGTCGAGATGCTGCCGGGCGGCATGGATGCCGAGTGGTCCGCGGCAGGCGGCGGCGCCCTGTCGGCGTTCACCGTACCGGGATCCCGTACGATGACGGCGACGCTCACCGCCACGGCCGGCATCGACGGGCAGACCGGAGCTTTGGTCGTGGGTGGGCCGGCCGTTCGTGATACCGCGCATTTCGCGTTCGGGATCGCGGTGGCCCGGCTGAATCCGGAGCTTCCCGCGCCCTGGTCAGCCGATTCCCTGGCCAACGCCGCGGTGGCGACGGCGCGGGATTCCTTCCAGACCGATCTCTCCGCCTACCAGAGAAAGATCAAGCCGGCGACGACAATTCTATCGGGATTCGGGCGATTCGACTGGCTCCTCGCGCGCGACCACCGGCTCTCGGTGCGCGCCGACGTCGCCAGCGCCAGCCTCCATGATCCGATCCTGGCGAGCGATGTGCCGGTCGCCCTGGGCGCCGGCGTGAAGGCCCGTGACGTCTCCGTCGCGGCGCTGCTGACGTCGACGGTCGGCACGCGCGCGGGCAGCGAGCTCAAGCTTTCCCTGGACGCGGGATCCCGCGACTACAGTGGCGCTGGGCTCGTCGGCACCGTTTTCAGCGAAGGTGGCTTTGCCGCCGGCAATACCGATCTCCAGCCCGGCACCTTCAAGCGGATATCCTTCCGCCTCGCGGAGACAGGCCACTACCGGTTCGGATTCGGCGTCCTGAAGTTCGGCATCCAGGTGGGCCTCAATACCTTCGACCAGACTTTCGCCGACGGCCGCAGCGGAACGTTCTTCTTCGGCGATTCGCCGGACTTTGTGGGACGCCGCGGCGCATTCTACCAGGCCGTCGGCGCGAGCCCGATCGCGCATTTCAAGACCACGACCCTTGCGGGTTTCCTGCAGACATTGCTCCGGCCCACCGCATCGCTCGAGCTGCTCGCCGGAGTGCGCGTCGACAAGGAACAGCTTCCCCTGGCCGATATCCGGCTCAACAGCGAATGGCTGCGCCTCACCGGCATCGACAATCGCACCGTGCCGAAGACGAAGGCGGCGATGTCACCGCGGTTCGGCTTTACCTGGACCCCCGACGCAGCGCGCCGCTGGCAGATCGGCGCCGAAGCCGGCCGCTTCGCGGAAGCGAGTGATCCGGGCGAGCTCGCCGAGGCCATCACCCACGCCACCGGCGTCTCGGCGCGGCGTGCCTTCGGCACGCTGGGCGCCTGGCCGTCGCTCCCCGATTCGACCGTCGCCCCGGTGCGCGGCCAGGCCCTGACGCTGCTCGGCCCGCAGTACGCGCCGCCGCGGACCAGCCGCCTGCGGTTCGGCATCACCGGCAACGTGCACGGCACCGTCGTGCGGATGCAGCTCGCCTACCGGCACACCGATTTCCTGCCGGTGCGGCGCGACCTCAATCTTCCGGTGTCCACCAGCGCGCGCGACCAGGATGGGCGCGCCGTCTACGGCACCCTCGCCAAGTCGGGGACGCTGGTCGGGCCGACCCCGGGCACCAACCGGCGCTTCGGCTCCTTCGACGCCGTCAGCAGCCTCGACCCGTCCGCCGCCAGCGACTACTACGGCATTACGGCGGCGTTCCAGCGCAATCTCGGCCGCGGCATCAGCGTCATGGCGACGTACACCTACTCGCGCACCACTGACAACTGGTTCGGCGCGCGGGCCAGTGGCAGCGAGGCCCAGTTCCTGCCGAACATCCCGGCCTCGGGCAGCACGCCGTGGGCGAAAGACCGCTCCGATTTCGACGTGCCGCATCGCCTCGTGCTCGGCACCGAGCTGCGCTTTGCGTCCGGCCGCGCCAGGGTCGCCGCGCTGTACCGGCGCCAGTCGGGCTACGCATTCACTCCGGGTTTCCGTGACGGCGTGGATATCAACGGCGACGGCTCGAGCCGCAACGATCCCGCCTTCGTCAGCGATACGCTGCCGGGTGCGGCGAACGTGGTCGGCGCCAACACCTGCCTGCGCTCGCAGGTCGGGAAGTTCGCGGCGCGCAATTCGTGCCGGGAGCCGTCGATCGGGATGTTCGACCTCCGCCTGACCTTCGCGCTGCGCGGCCTCGGCCGCGGCGGGGCGGAGATCTTCGCGGATGCGCTCGGTCTCGCGGCGACCGGTCTCGATGTGATCGATCAGGCGCTCTATCTCGTGGATGCTACGGCACCCCTCGTGACCACGCCCGCCGGCGTGACCCGGGTGCCGCTCATCGCCAACGACAACTTCGGCAAGCCGCTCGCAAAGCGGGATCCCGGGGCGACGTTCCGCCTCGGCCTGAGGATCGGATTCTGATGCGCCGTGCATGGATGACGGCCGTAATGGCCGCGCTGCTCGGACTCGGCTGCAGCAATGCGGGCGACTCGCGCCTGCTCTCCGTGTCCGGCCAAGGGGTGTTCAGGGGAATCATCTACTTCGATCTCGACGGTAACCGCCTGTTCAGCCCGGCCGACGATTCCGTCAAGAACATGAAAGTGCGGCTCGTCTCGCTGAGCGGGCAGGACACCGTCGCCATCGCCACGTCGGCGGTGACCGGCATCTTCCGCGTGACGGGCGTGCCGGTCGGCACCTACCGCGTGCTGCTGGACACGACGCCGCTAGCGGACACCGCGAAGATCGCGCAGCAGGACTCGCTCCAGGTCACCATCCTGCCCGGCGACTCGGCGACGGTCGTTCTCGGGGTGGGGTATCCGCACGTCAGCATCCGCGCGGCGCGCACTACCGTGCCGGCGGGCCGCCGCGTCTTTGTCGAAGGGATCGTGCTCAACGCGCCTTTTAACTTTCGCGACACCACCATGCACGTGCAGGACACGTCGGGCGCGATCCGCGCCGCGCGCATCGTCGCCAGTCCGGTCGTCGCCGCTGACAGCGTGCGGCTGCGCGCCACAACGGGCACCCGCAATCCCGGCGCGGAGCGCATTCTCGACGTCGTGACGGTGTTCGTCGTGAGGCCCGCATTCCTGCCGACCGCGGCCACCATCAAAACCGGCCAGGCCGCCGCCGCGAAGTTGCCGGCGGGGCCCAACGGCGCGCTTCACGCGCAGCAGATCCAGATCCTGAACGCGCCAGTCACCGGCGTCGACAGTACGAGCGGCCCCGACTACATAATGACCGTCAACGACTCGACCGGGTCCCTGGACGTGGTGCTCGATCCCCAGGCAGATCCCGCGTTCAAGTTCCCCAACCGCCAGCCCGGTCTGTACAATGTCCCGAACAAGTTCGACATTGTGGGCCTTCTCGTCCCCAGTGGCACACCCGGCGTGTGGCGCCTCAAGCCCCGCTCGTCGGCGGAACTTGTGAAGCGGTAACAGGTTGGTTTTCTGATGCGCAGGCGCAACAAAACTGTGGTGCGGCACGACACCCTGCCGCGAACCCGCAGCACAGGTTAGGCAGAAAGACCTTCGTAACTTGTTGCTATTGTTGCGCTTACGCGGTGCATAGCGCGTCTGCGGTCGTGGCTTGGGATGTGCAAGAGGAGGATGAATGAAAGAGCCAGTGGTCGTTGCGCATAGCGGCGACTCAGGTCCGACACAGTTGATGGACAGCGAATCCGGTTGGAAGCTTCTGTTCGTGCTTGGCACCGGGTTGGCGATCGTCGGGCTCATGGACTTCGCACTACCGTTTCTTTCGCCCCAGTGGGCGAGCCTGGCCTGGGAATTCGGGACCGTGACCGGCGCCTTCGAAGGTATGCCGATCATCGCGATGGGTCTCGGTCTCATGACGGCGGCGGCGGTAGCAAATGGTTGGCTCTGGACCCGGCGCGTGATGATGTTCGTCACGCTGATGATGGCTCTGATCGTCATGGTCCTCGGAGTGGTTCTGGTGCTCGATGTGCCTCCGGCGCTCCGGGCAACGCCTGAACCCTTGTTGAAGCACCAGTTGAAACTCGCATCGGTGAAGACGTCGTTGATGGCTGCTACGTATTTTGTGTTGTACCTCGCGCTAGGCGTGTGGACCTGGCGGCGGTTGAGGGCGACAAAGGTTTCCAGGAGACCGGCATGAAGAAGCTCGTGACCAGTGTTGCGCTGATGGCTATCCTCGGCGCTTCGACCGCCCGCGCGGATTTCAAGGACTTCGGTCTGCGCT
Source organism: Gemmatimonadota bacterium (assembly GCA_043735145.1). Taxonomy (GTDB): domain Bacteria; phylum Gemmatimonadota; class Gemmatimonadetes; order Gemmatimonadales; family JACORV01; genus DASXPG01. Next base: position 17,415 of record JAYTEN010000306.1, read on the forward strand.
GCCGCATCGGCTCGTTCCGCACCTGCGCCAATCTCCAGGTCCTCACGACCTTGAATGGCAGCGGCGGCACCAACGTCGTCATTCGCGTACGCAACCTTGCGGGCATCTCCGGCTACGACAACACCAACGGGTCGCTCATCACCCGCATCGGCCTCATCACGCCGCACATCACTGGCGCCGCGAACCTGACGGTCACAGCTACCGGCGGCGCGCTCGCCACCGGCACGGCGGCGAGCCGCTGGTTCCTGCGTAGCCCCGGCGGCCTCGGCTCCCCCATCGAGCTGACCGCTGGTGTCACCCCGGGCACGCTGGCCGGCGGTATCGCGGGCTGCGTCTCGTCGCTCCACGGTTACCAGGCCAGCCGCTTCCAGACCTGCGCGGCGGGCGGCTACGTCGAGTTCAGCTTCACCACGACGAACGCGTGGTCGGCCAACAGCGCCGAAGTGGCCTGGCTCGTCCAGGACATGCGCAACCCGACCAACGGCTCGGTCGAGTGCGGCAGCAACAACATGGTCCCCCAGCGCGAGTTCTGCGCGGTGGCTCCGGAACCCGTCACGATGGTCCTGCTCGGCTCCGGGCTGGCCGGCATGGGTGGCTTCGGTCTGTTCCGCCGCCGCAAGAACACGGTGGAAGACCAGCAGAGCTAAGTACCTCGCAGCGATGACGCGCGGAGGGCCCGGTTCCACACACCGGGCCCTCTCGCTTTCCCCCCCGATCCGGTAGTTTTTCCACCACATGGTCAGTCATTTCTTTACCGTCGACGTCGAGGAGCACTTCCAGGTCCAGGCTCTGGCGCCCTACGTAAAGCGCGAGCGGTGGGACCGGGAAGAGAGCCGCGTCGAGGGGAGTACCAGGCGCATCCTCGATCTGTGCGCGCGCCATGGCGCCCTGGGGACGTTTTTCACGGTGGGGTGGGTGGCCGAGCGTCATCCGGGGCTGATTCGGGATATCGCCGCGGCGGGCCATGAGGTCGCCTCGCACACCTGGGATCACCGCCGCATCCCCGACCAGACTCCGGAAGCCTTTCGCGACTCCGTGCGGCGCACCAAGGCGCTGATCGAGGATCTCACCGGCCAGCCGTGCGTCGGGTTCCGCGCGCCCAGCTTCTCGATCGTGCGGGGCGCCGAGTGGGCACTCGACGTGCTGATCGAAGAGGGCTACACCTACGATTCGTCGCTCTTTCCGGTCACGCGCCCGGGGTATGGTTACTCCCGCGGCGGCCGGGATCCGCATTGGCTGCAGCGGCCCGGGGGGCGGCTGGCCGAGGTGCCACCTACGACGCTGCGGCGGCTGGGCGTGAACCTGCCCGCCTCGGGCGGCGCCTACTTTCGCCTGCTTCCCATCGGCTATCGGCTCGTCGCGGGCGGTCTGCGTGACGCCGAGACGCGGGGCCAGCCGGGGACGTTCTACATCCACCCGTGGGAAGTCGATCCCGGGCAGCCGCGCGTGAAGGTGCCCATGCTGACGCGGATCCGTCACTACGGCGGCCTCGCCGGCACGGCGGCGCGGATCGATCGCCTGCTGGCGGAATTCCGGTTCCTGCCCATCGCGCCGACCCTCGGCCTTGCGGGCAAGTCGCCCGTCCTGCCCCTCCTGTCATGACGATGTCGGTCGAGACCTACGCGGGGGACGCAGCCGCATGGGACGAGGCGGCGCGCGGCTGTGCCGGGTACACGCACTTCCACCGGCTCGGCTGGCTCGACGTCATGGCGAAGGTCCACGGCCATCGCACGGTGCCGCTGGTCGCGCGCGGAGCGTCGGGGACCATCGAAGGCGTGCTGCCGCTGGTGCACGTGAAGAGCCCGCTCTTCGGTCACTACCTGGTGTCGATGCCCTTCGTGAATTACGGCGGTCCGTTAGGCGCCGACGCGGCTGTCGCGGCATTGAGCGCGCGGGCCGTGGAGCTGGCGCGCGAGTCGGGCGCCAGGCTGCTCGAGCTGCGCAGCATCCGCGAGCTGCCCGTGGATCTGGCGGTGTCGCACCGCAAGATCACCGTGGTGCTGGAGGTTCCGCCCCGCGAGCCGGACCGGCTGTTCAAGGCCTTCGACGGCAACGTGCGGCGCCAGGTGCGTCGCGCGCAGAAGGCGAACGTGACCACGCGGTTCGGCGCCGACCAGCTCGACGGTTTCTACGGCGTGTTCGCGCACCACATGCGCGACCTCGGCACGCCGGTGCAGCCGCGCCGCTTCTTCGACGCCATCGTGCGCGAGTTCGGCGACAGCGTATGGGTCGGGTGCGCCTATCACGAGGGGCGTCCCGTCGCCGGCGGCTTCGGCCTGCAGTGGGGCACGGAATTCGAGATGACGTGGGTGTCGGCGCTGCGCGCGTACCACTCGGTCGCGGCCAACATGGGGCTCTACTGGGCCTTCATCGAGCGCTGCGCCAACGAGGGTCTCACCCGCTTCAACTTCGGGCGCTGCTCACCGGGCGGCGCGACGCATCGCTTCAAGAGCCAGTGGGGAGCGAAGGACGAGCCGCTGTTCTGGTATCAGTGGGGCGAGGGCGTGGCGGGGACACCGTCTCCGAGCGATGCGAAATATGCGCTGGGACCGAAGATCTGGAGCCGGCTGCCGGTGTCACTGGCGACCCTTCTCGGACCCCCCATTGTCCGGGGAATTCCCTAGCGCGGCGGCTGCGGGAGGCGGCCAGGCACCGCGGCCGCGCGGCCTCCGCGGCCGCGGCGCAGCGCGGCGGGGCGTGCCTGCAGGGCGCCCTGCGTCAGGACCGGCATGAGCGTGGCCAGGCCGAGCGCCAGAAAGTCGTAGACGATGTCGTAGTACGCCAGCGACAGGAAAAACCCGCCGACGCCCAGCGCCAGCAGGCTCAGACCCACGAATCGCGGCAGGCCCGGGTCGGCCGATTGCCGCGGTCTTCGGATCAGCAGGTCGAAGATGCTCCGCAGGATCAGCACGATGAACAATGCCCCCCCGATCAGCCCGACTTCGGCGCTCACCTGGATGTACATGTTGTGGGCGGCGCCCCACTTGAATCCCTTGCCGGCCGCGGAGCGTTCCCTGGAAACCTCGGACAGCATGCCTTCGGCCAGGTCGAAGTTGGCGATGCCGACGCCGAAGATCGGGTGGGTGACTGCGTAGCCGATGCCGCGCTTCCAGACTTCCTTGCGGCCGGTCTGGCTCGTCACGTTGTAGTCCGAGTCGTCGCCGATGGTGCTGAGACGGGCGATGAAGCTCGAGGGAATGAGGGGCACCGCGAGGACGGCCAGCACCAGCGCGGCGATACCCACCTTCCGGAGCCTGGCGCCGCCCGGCGCCATCATCAGCCAGGCGAATCCGATGATGCACGCGCTGAGGGCGAGAAACCCGCCGCGCGATCCGCTCTTGATCGACGCGTAGAGAATCATCGGCACGGCGCCAATGCCGAGAATCCGCCACTTGCCCTTCTGCATGATGCACCAGGCGGCGAGGGGCAGGGTCATCACGGCCACCACGGCGAGGTCATTCGGATCGTAGGTGTAGCCGCCCGACAGGCGGCCCTCACTGTCGTGACGGCCGACGACGAGGGCCAGCGCGATGGCGGTGAATCCGGAGAGGAACAGGAGCCGGCCGACGAACAGCTGGCCGCGGGGAGTGCGCGCGATCGCCCAGACCATGACGGCGGTGAGCAGCGTGCGCAGCCAGGAATCGGCGAGGAAGTGGAAGCTGCGGCCATTGGAGATCGAGAAGGGCACGCCAATGATGGCGATGACGGCCATGCCCGCGATGACCTTGGGCATCCAGTGCTTCTTCAGGTCGTTCGGCTTCCACATGTGCCGGGACTGGTACATCAGGATGAGCGCGGCCGCCGCGAAGAGCATCGGGAACCGCAGCCGGCCCATGATCTGGATATGCTGGTGAATGCGGCTGATGGACATGAAGACGGTGAAGGACACGCACCATGCCGCGGCCCTGGGGACCACGAGTCCGGCGCCGAAGCCCTCACGGGCCTGCGGGGCGCGGGCGCGGGCCGGGGAAACACGCCCGCGTCGGGGGATGGATTGTACCGGTCCGATCGTCATGTCCGTGCCATGGAATCTAGCAAATCGCGGGCCGGCCGGAGTCCGGGGCGCGGGAACTGTTGCGCGAGGCCCTCGTTCTACCCAGAATTCCCTCCACCGTGACTACGCCGCCGCCCCTCGTCCCGAAGGACCCCGGCGTCCCGCCATCGCGGTCCCCCTGCCGGCATCCGGTACCGCATTTGGCGTGCCCCGACGGGGCCTCTCAGGTGGTGAATGCGTCCGGACGACCGTGGGCCGTCTGAGCGCGGCGGCGTACCGGGCCTTCAACCTCCTGGCGTTGCCGGACCTGGTTCGCGGGCTGCGCGGCGGGGCCCCGGTGTTCTGCTTCCACAACGTGGTGCCTGACGAGCGTGCCGGGTGCATCGGGGATGGCCCGCTCCACCTGGGCATCGGTCCCTTCACCGAGTTCGCGGGATGGGCCGCGGCGACGTTCCGCTGCGTGACCACCGGCGAGCTGGGCGAGCGCCTGCGCCGGGGCCGCGACGTGCGCGGCCTCGCGGCCATCACCTTCGACGACGGCTATCACGGCGTGTTCGCGCGGGCGCTGCCCCTGCTTGATTCGTTAGGCGTTCCCGCGACGGTGTTCATCGTCGGCGCCGGACCCGGCCGCCGCACGCCCTTCTGGTGGGATACGGCCGCGGGCGCGGGCCGCGCGCGGCGGGAGCTCCTCTGGGACCTCGCCGGCGACGGCGCGCGCATCGCACCGGAGTCCGGCGCCGGCGGGACCTTCGACCCCGAGCTGCGCACCGAGCCGTGGGAGGGGATCCGCGCCGCGACGGAACGCGGCCACGAGGCCGGCTGGCACACCGCCACCCATCGCAACGTCGCGGCGCTCGACGAGTCCGCGGCAACCAGCGAGATCGCGTCGGGCCGGGACACGTTGGGGAATGCCGGACTGCCGCCGCCGCGATCGTTCGCGTACCCCTACGGCCTGGCTGGCGCGGTGTCGGCGCGGGTGGTCGAGCGGGCGGGATTCGTCGCGGGCCTGACGCTGGCGTACGGCCTCGCCCCGGGCGGCTGGCCGGCCGCCGCGCTGCCGCGCATCAACATCCCCGCGGGCCTGCCGCGCGCGGCGCTGCGGTCCTGGGCGGGCGGCGTGCGCATCGGGAGCGGGCCGGTGCGGCTGCGGCGTCGCGACGTCGGACGGCCGGCGTGAGCCAGGTGCCGCCGCTGCGGATCCTCCAGCTGACCGCGCCCGACGCGGTCGGCGGCCTGGAGCGCGTCGTCCAGGCGCTCGCCATCGGCCTGCATGCGCGCGGACACGATGTGCGCGTCGCGGCGGTGATCTCGCCGCGCGACCCGGTCGACCCGTTCTTCGATCCGCTCCATCAGGCCGGTGTCCCGGCCGAGCGCATCGTCGTGTCGAATCGCGGCTATCTCGCGGAGCACCGCGCCGTGGGCCGTCTGCTCCGCGGGTGGCGGCCCCAGGCGGCGCACACCCACGGCTATCGCTCCGACGTCCTGCATGTCGGGCAGCTGTCCCGGGCCGGCGCCGCCACCGTGACCACGCTGCATGGCTCGAGCCGCATGGGAGGCCTCAGCACCGTCAGTGAGTGGATCCAGCTCGCCGTGTTGCGGCGCTTCGACGGCGTGGTGGCGGTATCGCGCCCCCTGGGTGATGAGCTGCGCGGCCGCTGGGTGCCTGACGCGCGGCTGCACGTGATCCCCAACGGCTGGACCGGCGCCGATCCCACGCTGTCCCGGGACGAAGCCCGCGCAACCCTGGGCATCGCGCCCGGCGCCCGGGTGGTCGGCTGGGTGGGCCGGCTTATCGACGTGAAGAAGTGCGACCTCTTTCTCGAGGCCCTCGCGCGACTTCAGCCCCTGGCGATGACGGTCGCGATCGTCGGCGAAGGCTGGATGCGGCCCGCCCTCGAGGCCCGCGTCGCGGCGCTGGGACTCCAGGACCGCGTCCGCTTCCATGGCGCTATCTTCGACATCGCGCGCGCCTTCCGCGCCTTCGACGTGTTTGTTTTGAGCTCCCGCAGTGAGGGGACCCCCGTGGTCCTGTTCGAGGCGATGGCCGCGGCCCTTCCGATCGTCGCCACGCGGGTGGGCGGAATCCCCGACATGATCGGCGAGGGCGAGGGATTGCTGGTCCCCTCGGGCGATGCCGACGCCATGGCGGCCGCGATCCGGTCGCTGCTCGACGATCCGGCCGCCGCGGCAGCGCGCGGCGCCGCGGCGCATGCCCGGCTGCATTCCACGTTCGGCGCCGATCAGTGGCTCGCCGCGCACGAGCAGCTCTATGCGCGGCTGGCCGCCGCGAAGACGGCGCGATGATCGCGCGCATCATACTGTGGAGATCATGACGACAATCGGAACCGTGCTGGTCGTCCTGGGGTTCGGGCTCGGGATCTATGCCTACTTCCTCTATCCGGCGCTGCTGCGCATCATCGCGATGGCGCGGCCCCGGCCCATCCGCGCCGGCGAGCCGGAGCAGTGGCCGATGGTATCCATCACGGTGCCCGCCTATAACGAGGAGCGCTCGATCGCGGGCACCCTCGAGGCGCTGCTCGACATCGACTATCCCGCCGACCGCCGCCAGATCCTGGTGGTCTCGGATGCCTCTTCCGACCGTACCGACGAGATCGTGCGGGGATTCGCCGATCGCGGCGTCGAGCTGCTGCGGCAGCCGGCGCGCGCGGGAAAGACCGCCGCGGAAAATGCCGCGCGCGCCCTGCTGCGCGGCGACATCATCGTGAATACCGATGCATCGGTGCGGATCGCAAAGGACGCGCTGAAGCCGCTGATTCGCTGCTTCGGGGACCCCGAGGTCGGCGTGGCGTCGGGTCGCGACGTCAGCGTCGCCAACATGGAGCACGATCTCAACCTGGGCGAGTCGCAGTACGTGGGATACGAGATGTGGCTGCGCGATCTCGAAACGTCGGTGGGCTCGATCGTCGGCGCATCCGGCTGCTTCTACGCCGTGCGCCGCAACCTGCACATGACCATCGTGCCCGAAGCGCTGAGTCGCGATTTCGCCGCGGCCCTGATTGCCCGTGAACACGATTACCGTGCCGTTTCCGTGCACGATGCCGTCTGCTACGTGCCGCGCATCGCGTCGCTGCGCCATGAATTCCGGCGCAAGGTCCGTACGATGACGCGAGGACTGGAGACGCTGTACTTCAAGCGGCACCTCCTCAATCCATTCCGCTACGGTCTCTTCGCGTGGATGCTCGGCTCGCACAAGCTGATCCGCTGGCTGGTGCCGTGGGGCATCATCGCCATTGCCGTCGGCTCCCTCCTGCTGGCCGTTTCCGTGTCGAGCACCTGGGGCTGGATAACCCTGGGGGTGTTCGCCGGGTTTGCCGCGCTCGCCTCGCTCGGCTGGTGGTGGCCCGAGTCGCGAAAGGCACCCAGCTTCATCTCCATTCCCACCTTCCTGGCCTCGGCGGTCATCGCCGCCATCAACTCATGGGTGGGGGCCCTGCGTGGCGATTTGAACCCCATCTGGGAGCCCACGCGCCGCAAACCGCTCTAGCGCAGCGGGGCTCTTCCGAGGGGGTGATTCGGGTCACCAAAAAGACGTCCGGTACGCAGTAGCGGCGACCCCTGCGGAAGGGTAGCATTAGGGACCTAAGTCGATTCGATTCACCACTTGGAGGTCGCATGGGCAGTCGGATCGAGGCGCGTGGCGTCCGCGTAATGCTGGTCGTGGGTCTCATGGCCTGCGGCTCCAAAGGCACGGAGCCGGTCAACGTCAACATTACGCCGGATGGCGGCACGGTTTCGTTGGCAGGGGGCATCGTGACGTTGACGGTGCCGGCGGGTGCAGTGAGCGCCCCCACCCTGGTGACGGCCACCCCATCCAACGGGGTCGCCGACTCGCGCCTGCTCATCGCCTACGATTTCGGCCCCAACGGCCAGACGTTCCTCCAGCCGATCACGCTCAAGATCAAGCTCGGTGCCATCCCACTGCCTCCCGGCATGGTTGCGAGCACCGGCGGCATCTACAAAGTCGTCAGCGGCCAGTGGACCAAGCTCGCTGCGTCCGCGTTCTCGGCTGCCGACACCAGCGTCTCGGTGACGATTTCCTCATTCAGCACGTACGGCGTGCTCGTCGGCAACGTGGGTCCTGCCGGCGCGGTGCTTTCGCTTGGCGCAGGGGCGGTGCGACTCACCGTGCCGGCCGGGGCGCTCACCGATCCTCAGTTCATCGCAGCGACCGCATCGGCGTCGGCTCCGGCCTTCAACCGGCGGGTTTCGGGCACGGCGTTCGATCTCACGCCTCCGCTCAACTTCGGAAGCGCCGCGAGCCTGCGCATCAACTACTCGCAGGCCGGCATTCCGTCCTTTGTTCCCGAATCGACCCTGGGTATCTGGGTGTTGAACGGGCTGACATGGTCCCGCGTGCCGGGCGGCACGAAGGACACGCTGAACAACACGGCGACGGCGCAGACCAGCGTCAGCGGGACCTTCACCGTCGCCGGCGATTCCCTCGGCGTGCCGCCGGCAACCGGGACCAACGAACCGTCCGGCTTCCTCCTGATTTCCGATCGCCGCTTCGACGCCAAGACTGACGACAACTGGCTCGACCGCGGTGACGCCGCCTTCTCGATCCAGACCGACAACTCCTCGCTGTTCGCGACGCCGCCGCCGGGGCTGGCCCACAGCGTCGGCGTCGCCACGTATAACGCCGGCTTCGTCGGCGGCGCGGGACCGATCAATACCCGCCGTCCGGTGGACACGTTCAACTACACGAAGCTGTACGTCGGCTTCTGGGTGAAACTGTCCTCCAACTGGCAGGGCCATACCACCGGCGTCAACAAGATCTACTTCATCTGGATCGCCGGCGGCCCGCGGGTGTTCTTCAACGCGCGGGGAAGCGGCAACGGTCCCTATACGCCGATCGTGAATATGCAGGGTGTCCCCGACACCCGGAACACCTTCAATCCGAATGTGCCGGGACCGGGCGCGACCAAGCAGATCGTCCGCGGCCAGTGGCACTTCTTCGAGGTGCTGCTGATTTCGAACACCCCCGGCAATGCCAACGGCACCATTCAGTGGTGGCTCGACGGCATCGAGATCGCCCACTACACCGACGCGCAGATGATCGCCGTGGGCGAGAACCGGAGGTGGGAAGAGGTCAGCTGGAACCCGACCTGGGGCGGCGCCGGTGACGCGACCATCGCGGTGCAGGACATGCGGATGGACAATGTCCGGGTGAGTGGCCAGCCGTGAGTAGTGGGGCCGGCCAGGCGCCCGACGCGCCGCCGCACGGAGACGAAGAACAGTACGAGGCGCGCCGCCACGACCAGCTGTACGAGTCGAAGCGGCCCGCCTCGCTGCACATGCGGCCCGACGACTGGACCAAGTTCGACGCCATCGACGATCCGCAGAACGCCTACCATGCCTCG
>JAYTEN010000307.1:0-6662 GCA_043735145.1 Gemmatimonadota bacterium
TGCCGCTCGATGTTGTTCAGCTCGCCCGACAGGGAATGCACGCGTCCGCGCAGGCGCTCCATGTCGTCCTGGAGCTGCTGGCGCTCGCGCCGGATCTCGGTCAGGCGGTCCTGGCTGCGGCTGAGGGCGGTGTCGGGCGTCTGCGCACGCGCGGCGGCGCTCACGAGAAGCGTCAAAACGCTGAAGCGTCGAAACGTCGAAACGAAACTGGTCAGACAGCGCTTCGACGCTTCGACGCTTCGACGCTTTGACGTATCAGACACTTCGAAGGTGCCGCCCCACACTCACCGCGCTTCCCAGGAGCCCGATCACGCCTCCGGCGACGATGCCCAGCACCGCCTGGCCCGACGTGAAGAACATCGCCTGGAAGCCCAGGTTCGACTCGACCAGCGCCCACGCGCCCCAGGCGAGGCCGAGTGCGGCGAGGCCTCCCAGGACGCCTTTCAGCATGCCCTCGAGGAGGAACGGCATGCGGATGAAGCCGTCGGTCGCGCCCACGAGCCGCATGATCGCGATCTCATTCGCGCGCTGGAGGACCGCCATCCGGATCGTGGTGCCGATGATGATCACGGCGACCAGCGCGAATGCGGCGCCGATCGCGAACCCCACGGCCCCCGCGATGTTGCGCAGCCGGTCGAGTTTCTCGATCCAGTCCTGGCCGTAGCGCACGTCGTCGATCATGGGGAAGCCTTTCTTCACCATGTCCGCGACGTCGGCGGCGCTCTGCGCGTTGCGATACGCCGGCTTGAGCCGGATTTCCAGCGATGCGGGCAGCGGGTTGGCCTCGAGGTCCTGGAAGATGTCCTGGAATTCGCGCAGCTCCCGGCGCGCGCGGGACAAGGCTTCCGCTTCCGTCACGTGCTCCACCGACTCGACCTGGGGAATCGCCTCCATATCGGCGATCGCCATGGTGACCACCTCGACGCTGGTGCCGCGCTTGAGGTACGCCACGATCTCCACCCGCTCGGCGACGTCGCCGATGGTGTGCTGGAGGTTGATCGCCACCAGGCCGAAGAGCCCGAAGACGAACAGCGAAAAGGCGATGGTCGTGATCGACAGGGCCGAGAGGAGCGGGGCCCGGCGGAAGGCATTCATGGTTTCGCGCAGGATGAGGCTCATGACGCGGTGGGCTCCGCGCCCGCCGATTCATCCGACGAGTCGAAGACGACGCGGCCGTGCTGGAGCTCGATCAGGTGCGCGCCGGGCAGGCTCTTGACCATGTCGAGGTCGTGGGTCGCCATCAGCACCGCCGTGCCCGAGGCATTGATGTCGCGCAGCAGCTGGAAGATGCCGCGCGTGGCGCGCTCGTCGAGGTTGCCCGTGGGCTCATCGGCGAGGATCACGAGGGGATCGTTGACCAGCGCGCGCGCGATGGCGACGCGCTGCTGTTCGCCGCCCGACAGCTCGCGCGGATACTGGCCCGCCTTGCTGGCGAGCCCGACCTGGGTGAGCACGCGGCTCACCCGGGGGCCGATCACCGAGCGCCGCGTGCCCGTCACCTCGAGGGCGAAGGCAACGTTCTCTTCGGCCGTGCGCTCCTCGAGCAGCCGGAAATCCTGGAAGACGATGCCCAGCCGGCGCCGCAGCAACGGCACTTCGCGGCCGGTCACGCGCGACGTCGAAAAGCCCGACACGCGGACTTCGCCGCTGGTCGGACGGTCGGCGAGGTACGTCATCTTGAGGGCGGTGGACTTGCCGGCGCCGCTGTGGCCGGTGAGAAAGGCGAACTCGCCCTTCCGAACGTGGAAGGTCACCTGGTGCAGGGCGGCGCCGGTCTTCTGGTAGTCCTTGGTGACGTCCGTGAACTTGATCACGGGGGAGAATCTAGGAAGCCGCGAGGCCCCGCGCCAAATCCGCCATGATATCCTCGGCGTCTTCGAGGCCGAGGGAGAGGCGCAGGAAGCCGTCGGGAATGCCCGCTTCGGTACGCTGGCTCGAGGTCATCGCCGCGTGCGAGGTGTAGCGGGGCTCGGAGACGAGCGACTCCACGCCGCCCAGGCTGGGCGCGTGGGTGATCATCCGGAACGCCTTGATGCAGCGCTCGGCGGCGCGCGCGCCGGCGGTGAGCTCGAGGCCGACCATGCCGCCGAAGCCGTCGAGGGTCCGCCCCGCCAGCTCGTGGTCGGCGTGCGAGGGCAGCCCGGGGTAGTGCACCTTCTTCACCTTTGCCTGGCCCTCGAGCCAGGTCGCGATCTCCATGCCGGTGCGGTTGTGGCGCTCCATCCGGACGGCGAGCGTCTTCATGCCGCGCTCGACGAGCCAGGCAGGGTGCGGATCGATCGACTGGCCCCACACGCGCATCCGGTTGCGAACCTCGTCGATCACGGCGGCGCTGCCGGCGACCGCGCCGGCGATCACGTCGCTGTGTCCGTTCAGGTACTTGGTGACCGAATGGATGACGATGTCGGCACCATGCTCCAGGGGCCGGAAATTGATGGGCGAGGCGAAGGTCGAATCGACGAGGAGCGGAATGCCTTCCTCGCGCGTAAGCACGCTGAGCCAGTCGAGGTCGAGCACCCGCATGATCGGGTTGGTCGGCGACTCCACGAAGATGGCGCGCGTGTTCTTGCGCATCTTCTGCCGCCAATCGCGCCGCTTGTCGGGATTCACGAACGACACGTCGATGCCGAGCTGGTGGAAGTCCTGGGTGAAGAGCTTCCGGGTTCCGCCGTAGATCCACTCGCTGGACAGCAGGTGGTCGCCGGGGCGCAGGACCGCGAGATGCGCGAGCGCGGTCGCCCCCATGCCAGAGGCCACGAAGATCGACGCTTCGGCGCCCTCGAGGCGGGACAGCCGCTGGGCGAGCCGGAGCTGGTTGGGGTTGTTGCCGTAGCGGGTGTAGAGGATGTCCTCGTCGCCGGGACCGGGTTCGCGAACGAAGGTGCTCGACTGGTAGATGGGCGGGGAGACGCCGTCGCCCGCCGTGTGGGAGGGCCCGTCGCCGTGAATCGCCGCGGTGGACGGTCCGACGGATTTTTTCCGCATGCTAGGCCGCGGCGTGCGGCGGCATGTAGAGGCCCGCGTCGTGCATGACCAGCCGGCGGCCCGCGAGTTCGTCGAGGACGGCGCGCGCGGCCTCGATCGTCCAGGCGAGCTCGGAAGCGAGGTCTTCCGCCGCGGCGCCGCCCCGGTCCGCGAGGCGCGCGAAGAGCAGTTGCGCGGCGTCGTCCACGGCGCCCACCAGGCGCAGCCGGCCGCCGGTTTCGGCCACCAGCGCCAGGCGCTGGGTGCGGAGCACTTCCTCGATGTCGTCGATCTGGTGATCGTCGAGACCGCGCACCAGGAAGAATGCGTCGAGCGGTGCCTGCGCCGCGAGCGACGCCTGCACCAGCTTGGCCACGATCTCGTCGGCGCACGAGCAATCGATGATGCGCACGTCGGTGAAGTCGAGGACGACGATGGTGCGGCCGGAGAGCTGGGCGAGCCCTTCCTCGATCGAGCTGCGTACCGCGCGTCCGGTCGACCGGGTCACCAGGTCGGGGCGGCCATGGCCCAGCCGCGCCAGCACGTCTCGGACGTCTATCTGGGTTATCACTTCGCTTGCTCTGCCTCCGCTGGAATCACAAGCTGCACCTGGGCGCCGGGAAACGGGGCCAGGTTTTCGATCAGGGGAATGTCGTCGTCCCACTCGGGCACGATCGCGATGCGCGCCGTGCCGCTGCGTATGCTCAGCTTGCCCTTCCAGCGTCCAAGGTAACGACGGATGCCGGCCAGTCCCTGTCCGCGGCCCGGATCGCGGAAGCGGCTCACGCTCTGGAGGAGCGCGGCCTCGAGCGCGGCGCCATCGCCCCAGCGCTCGCCGAACCGTTTGGCCTGCGTGGGCTCGAGGGTTTGCCGGAATCCAACCCCGGCGTCGCTGACGCCGATCACCACGACCCGCTTGCCGAGCCGGCGCCAGTTGTAGGCGTGCACCGACACCCATCCGCCGGTGCCGGCGTGCTCCACAATATTCTGACACGCTTCTGAAAGCGCCATACCGAAACCCATCGTCGCCCTGGCGTCGAGGCCGAGCTCGGTCGTCAGGATCTCCGTGGACTTGTCCTGAATGTGATGCACGACAGTATGGACGTCTTCGGCCTGCCGAACCGGCGTGACTTCGAGGAGCACCTTCGACTCGCCCGCCTTCACGCGCGGCACCACTCCGTGCAGCTCGAAGATCTCGCTGGCGTGGATGAAGAAACCCATACGTGCCCAGAAGTGCGCCACGTTCTTGTCGCGCGGCACGGTGAAGAGCGCCTTGCGGCCGTCGCGCTCCTGGAGCGCCTGGCCGACCGAGAGCATCGCCACCAGGCCATAGGGAGAGATCCATTCGGTCGCGTGCGCATCCACGATCACCTTCGCGGCCCCCGCGCTGGCGGCATAGCCGCTCGCGACGACGTCGAAGGTGCTTTCGTCGAGGCGCAGCGGGACTTCGATGAGCGTGCTCATCGGGCGGTACGGCGGTACGGCGGCAGGGCGGTGCGTGTCATGCAGTCACCTTCTGGATCGCGCCGCGGAGGTGGTGCTGGAGCCCGGTGGCGCCGCGGTAGGTGACGTTGCGGCGGGCCATGCGGTTAGCCTCGGCGATGGCGGGTTCCAGGGCAGTCCCCTTCAATAAATGTGCGACGCAGGTGGCGCCGAAGACATCGCCGCAGCCGGTGGGATCGCCGGTCAGCGGCCCTCCCTCGGGGGCGATGCGCGCGGTCTTCACGATGCCGGCACCGGGATCGCGCGAGGGCTTGTCGCGGCCGGCCCAGTGCAGTGACGTAAAGTCACCCGCGGCGACGTACACCGCGCCCTTGGGTCCCAGCGTCACGATCACCGCGCCGGTTCCGTTGGTGAGGGCGCGCGCGGCCAACTCCAGCGGCTGGGGGCCGAGCTGCGTCATCTCATCCTCGTTGACCTGGGCGACGTCGAAGGCCGTGAGCCAGGTCAGGGCTTCCTCCACGGGGCGGTAGTATCGCACGCCGTCGTCACGCCGGCCGAGGGCGAGGGAATGGATATCTCCATAGATCGGGCCGTGAAATGCCTGGCGCAGCGCGCGCATGGTGGCGAGGTCCGTCTCGAAACCGGTGATGAAGTTCGCGTAGACAGCGTCGAGGCCGAGGACCATCGGGCCCAGCTCCGCCCAGGTCCACGGCGGGACGCCGCCGGTGAGCCCCTCGCAGCGCCGGTCATCATCGCTGTACACGAGGTGCACGCGGGGATTGGCTTCGGCGACTTCGACGAAGCGCGCGCCCGGCGCGAGGCACGAGAGGTCGCCGAGAAACAGGGACGCCTTCGCGGCGAGGTCGCGACCGACCTTGATCAGCGGCACGACTTTCCATTCGGGGCCGAGCGCGGCGTCGAGCGCCGCCAGGGAATACCCCGAGCCGCCCCATTCCTCGATCGTCTCCCCGCGCACGTCGCGGCCGGCGATCGAGTCCCAGATCATCGTCCCGAGGACGCCGAGCTGTTTCAGCCGTTGCCCCAGGTCTGGTTGCGGAAGGTCGCGGCGGCGCCCACGACGCCGGCGGTGCCGGGCAGCTCGCCGGGCAGGATGCGGCAGCGCTCGACGAGCGGCTTGAAGGCGCGCCGCTTCACTTCGGAGCGCAGCGGCGTGAAGAGGCGGTCGCCCGCCAGCGTGACGCCGCCGAGTATGACGACGGTATCAGGATTGAAGATATTGATGAGGTTCGCGATGCCGGCGCCGAGAAACTTGGCGGTGTCCCGCACCACTTCATTGGCGTAGTCGTCGCCCGCGTGGGCGCACTCGTACACCGTCTGCGCCGTGATACGCGCGAGGTCGCCGCCCACGAACCCGGGCAGGCTCGACTCGGCGCCCGCCTCGATGCCTTCGACGGCGCGCGCGGCGATCGCCGGGCCCGATGCGTACGCCTCGATGCAGCCGTAGTTGCCGCACTTGCAGCGCCGGCCGGTCGAGTCGATCGTCATGTGCCCGATCTCCCCGGCCGAGTCGCTGGCGCCATGATAGAGGTGCCCGTCGATCACGATGCCGCCGCCGATGCCGGTGCCGATCGTCATGCCCACCAGGTAGCGCGCGCCGCGGCCGGCGCCCATCCACCATTCGCCCAGCACCGCGCAGTTGGCGTCGTTGTCGAGCGTTGCCGGGAGTCCGAGGTCGTCGCTCACGCGCTGGCGCAGCGGAAAATTCTTCCAGCCCAGGTTCGGCGTGATGAGGACGATGCCGTTCTCGCGGTCGAGGGGGCCGGGCGAGCCGATGCCGACCCCGGCGATCGCTCCCCGGGGCACGGCGCCTGACGATTCGGCCTCGGCCGCCGACTCGCGGCACAGGCGCCCGATGCGCGCCACCACGGCATCGGCGCCCTCCTCGGGCCGGGTCGATTCGGAGCGAACGCCGAGCACCTGGGTGCCGTTTTCCGCGACGGTGCCCACCACGATGTTGGTCCCGCCCAGGTCCACGCCAAGGATGTAGCGCATCAGCCCCGCCGTGCGCGCACGCGCACAATCTGAAGAATGGTCCGCACCTCGCTCAGCACCCGCGAGATGGGAGTATCGCGCATGCACTTGTGATGCACGAGGGGGCAGACCACCGGGCCGTGGTGCGAGCAGGGGCGGCACGTCATCGGGTCGGGTTCCACGACGCGCGACAGCTCGGGCCGGGCGGCGAAGCCGAACTGCGTCACCGTCGGGCCGTAGATCTCGACCACCGGGGTGCCCAC
>JAYTEN010000308.1:0-1676 GCA_043735145.1 Gemmatimonadota bacterium
ACGGCGGGCTTCCAGCCCTCCGAGCTGATCATCGTCGCGGCCCGGCCCTCGATGGGCAAGACCGCCTTCTGCCTCAACGTCGCCCAGCACGCGGCGATCGAGAAAGGCACGCCGGTCGCGGTGTTCTCGCTGGAAATGTCGAAAGAAGCCCTGGTGCAGCGCCTGCTCACCGGCGAGGCGCGCGTGGATGCCCATCGCCTGCGCACCGGGTCACTGCGCGACAGCGACTACAAGCTGATGGCGAGCGCGGCGGGCATCCTGTCGACGGCGCCGATCTGGATCGACGACAGCGCGGCGTTGACGCCGCTCGAGCTGCGCTCCAAGGCGCGGCGCATCGTCTCCGAGCACGGGGTGGGGCTCATCGTGGTGGACTATCTCCAGCTGATGCGCGAGCCCGAGTACAGCGAGAACCGGGTCCAGGAAATCAGCGCCATCTCGCGCTCCCTCAAGGCGCTCGCCAAGGAGCTGCGGGTGCCGGTGATCGCGCTGTCGCAGCTGTCGCGTGCCCCCGAGCAGCGGGGCGGCGAGGGCCGGCGGCCGCAGCTGTCCGACCTTCGTGAATCGGGCGCGATCGAACAGGACGCTGACGTCGTGCTCTTCATCTATCGTCCCGAGATGTACGCCAAGGACGAGATGGAGCGCGACGAATTGCGCGGCCAGGCGGAAGTCATCATCGGCAAGCAGCGCAACGGTCCGACCGGGACCATCAAGCTGCATTTCCATTCCAACTACACCCGCTTCGACAACTACGGCAGTCGCGACGACGCTCCCAGCGGCGGCGGTGGTGGTGGCGGTGGCGGTGGCGACGTTGCCGGCGAGTATTGATACCGGGGTCGTGATCGTCGCGGGCGGGCGCGGGGTGCGCGCCGGCGGCGGCGATGCCGAGCCCAAGCAGTACCGCGAGATCGCGGGGGTGCGGATGCTGCTGCGCGCCATCCGCCCGTTCGCCAGCCATCCGCGCGTGGGCCAGATCGTGGTGGTGCTGCCCGAGGCCGACGCCGCGCGTCCGCCGGCCTGGCTCCAGGCGCTGCTCTCCGACCGGTTGACGGTCGTCGCGGGCGGCGCCGAGCGGCAGCAGTCGGTGGCCAACGGCCTGGCCCGGCTGGGCCCCGAGGTGCGGATCGTGCTGGTGCACGACGCCGCGCGGCCCTTCGTGGACGCGGGCGTGATCGACCGGGTGATCCAGGTCGCTTCGTTAGGTGCCGCGGCGGTGCCGGGCCTGCCGCTGGCCGACACGGTGAAGGAAACCGACACCGCGGGGCTGGTGGTGCGCACGGTGCCGCGCGACCGGCTGGTCGCGGTGCAGACGCCGCAGGCGTTCCCGCGCCAGATGCTGGAAACGGCGCACCAGCGCGCCCGCGGCGAGGAGGCCAGCGCGGCGACGGACGACGCAGCGCTCTGCGAGCGCCTGGGCCACCCGGTCCGCGTGGTCGCCGGCAGCGCGCGCAACATGAAGATCACGACGGCCGAAGACTTTGAGCTCGCGGAGAGGCTCGCATGATCCCATTCAAGACCGCCGCCGAGATCGACCGCGCCATTCCCGACGTGGTGCTGCACCTCGTGCGCCAGGGACTGATCGCGTATCCCACCGAGACGGTGTATGGCTTCGGGTCGGCCGCCTCGAAGGAAGCGGTCCACCGGCTGGCCGCCCTCAAGGGCCGCGAGCCCGGCAAGCC
>JAYTEN010000309.1:0-1781 GCA_043735145.1 Gemmatimonadota bacterium
GGCATGCCGGGGAGCAACGAGCGCCAGGTGCTGCCGGCGTTGAGACCGTTGACGTTGCGCGTCGAGAGGAGACGTCCCGCCGCGTCGAAGATCTTGACCTGAACCTTCTCGAGCGTACCGGCGGGATCTCCCAGAAGATCAACTGCGCGGTAGCTGGTGACGACGAGGTTGACCGCGCCGCTGGCATCGACAAGTGCTTCGGCTTGCAGGGCGGCGGAGCCGGAACGGCCCGTCGCCGGGTGCGAACCGGTGTCGCGGTACTTCTGGCTATTGAAGCGCCAGCGCGTATCGGACCGGAGCGCCGAGGCGAGCGCACCACCGGAAATCGACGTCGATTCCGGAGCGCAGCCCGCAACCGCGGCGGCACACAGCGCGAACATCGAGAGGCGCAAATAACGGGACAAGGTCGTTCTCCGAGAGTGGGAAACTACTTCGTGCCCCGATCAATCGCACGATCCGGGCCGTAGCATCCTGCCCTTCCGGCTGACATCACAATGAGGTAACCTATTGACACTAAAGATTTTACGAATAGTGCGCCACATCACACCTCGATACAGCAGATTTTGCAGAATGCCACACGCTTCTCATGCTGCGGCGGGTGCGCCACAGTCGGAGGCGTCGTCCAATCGTGGTCGACCAGCAGCTTCGCCCCTACAGGATCGTGCCGGCCGCCGATATTCTTCGACCTTCAATCATGACCAATCCATGATCCCCACCCGCCGCCAGACCGTCACCGTCCGCGTGGGCGACGTCAGCGTGGGCAGCCGCCACGCCATCGTCGTCCAATCGATGACGAACACCGATACGGCCGATGCCTCCGGCACCGCCGCGCAGGTTGCCGCGCTGCATGCCGCCGGATCCGAGCTGGTGCGCGTCACGGTGAACAACGACGAAGCGGCCCGGGCGCTCCCCGAGATCGTGCAACGGCTCGCCGACCAGGGCGTGAGCGTCCCGATCATCGGTGACTTCCACTACAACGGTCACCTGCTGCTCACGAAGTACCCGGCCTGCGCCGGCGCCCTCGCCAAATATCGCATCAATCCCGGCAATGTCGGCGGCAAGCGCCGCGACGAGCACTTCCGCGCCATCATCGATGTCGCGATC
The DNA here is from genome assembly GCA_043735145.1 of Gemmatimonadota bacterium. GTDB lineage: Bacteria > Gemmatimonadota > Gemmatimonadetes > Gemmatimonadales > JACORV01 > DASXPG01. The sequence goes on from JAYTEN010000309.1 coordinate 1,105, forward strand.
GCCCACGACCGCCCGGTGCGCATCGGCGTGAACTGGGGCTCGCTCGACGGCGACCTGCTCACGGAGATGATGGACGCCAACGCCCGCGCCGCCGAGCCGCAGGGCGCGCGCGACGTGACGATGGGCGCGATGGTGGAGAGCGCGCTGCGCTCGGCCCGCCTCGCGGAGGAGGCCGGCCTCCCGCACGACCGCATCATCCTGTCGGCCAAGGTGTCGGGCGTGCAGGACCTGGTGGACGTGTACCGCCGGCTGGCCCCGCTCTGTGACTATCCGCTGCACCTCGGCCTCACCGAGGCGGGGATGGGCACCAAGGGCGTGGTGGCTTCGGCCGCGGGGCTGTCGATCCTGCTCCAGGAGGGCATCGGCGACACTATCCGCGTCTCGCTGACGCCGAAGCCCAACGGCGACCGCACCGAGGAGGTGCTGGTCTCGCAGCAGATCCTCCAATCGTTAGGCATCCGCGCCTTCGTGCCGCAAGTGACCGCCTGCCCCGGCTGCGGCCGCACCACCAGCACCTTTTTCCAGGAGCTGGCGAGCGACATCCAGACGTACCTGCGCGAGCAGATGCCGCTCTGGAAGGAGCGCTACGCCGGCGTGGAAGAGATGAAGGTCGCGGTGATGGGCTGCGTGGTGAACGGGCCGGGCGAATCGAAGCACGCCAACATCGGCATCTCGCT
>JAYTEN010000310.1:0-15766 GCA_043735145.1 Gemmatimonadota bacterium
CTGGTGGACGCGATCGACGAGCGCACGCTGCTGGTGCCGACCTCGCACGTGCTCTTCAAGTCGAGCTACCTCCAGGACGCGCGCGCGGTCGTGGCGAAGGCGCACGCCGTGGGCGCGCGCGTGATTCTCGACTGCTTCCAGTCGGCGGGCGTGGTGCCGTTCAGCGTGACCGACCTCGGCGTGGACTTCGCGGTGGGCGGCTGCCTGAAGTGGCTCTGCGGCGGGCCCGGCAACGGGTGGCTGTACGTACGGCCAGACCTCATCGACACGCTCGAGCCCCGCTTCACCGGGTGGATGGCGCATCCGCGGCCCTTCGCCTTCGAGCCGCCGCCGATGCAGTACACCCGGGGCATCATGCGCTTCATGAACGGGACGCCGCAGATTCCGGCGCTCTACGCCGCGATCGAAGGCCTGCGCATCGTGGCCGAGGTGGGCGTGCCGGTGATCCGCGCGCACTCGGCGAAGCTCACGGCGCACCTGCTCGAGAAGGTGCAGGAGCTGAACTGGCCGACGCTGACGCCACCCGACATCAACCGGCGCTCCGGCACCGTGTGCCTGAATCCGCCCGATGCACAGGCCCTTTCGCGCGAGCTGCTGGCGCACGATTTCATCATCGACTGGCGTCCCGATGCCGGCATCCGCATCTCCCCGCACTTCTACAATACGCTGGACGAGTGCGACGCGATCATCGCGGAGATCGCCGCGCTGGTGGCGAAGCGTCCGGGCCTCCGCTCGACCCAAGGCCGTTGAGCCGCATCTACGACATCTCGCGCCCGCTGGCGAAGGGCGCGTGGACGTGGCCGGGCGACACCGTGTTTGACTGCGGGCTGGCCTGGAAGCTCGCCGGCGGGTCGAGCGTCAACGTCGGTCGCCTGACGATGAGCCTGCATTGCGGCACCCACATCGACGCCCCCTTTCATTTCGCCGATGATGGCCCCACTTCGGAATGGATCCCGCTCGACCACTGCATGGGCCGGTGCGAAGTCATTCCCATAGAACGTCTAGGGGAGGCTACGGCGGAGCGCGTGCTGGTGCGCGCCGGTGGACGCGCGCCGGACGTGGCCACGCTGGACCGGATCCCGGTCCTCAAACTGTTCGGCACCGACTGGCATTCGGTGGATCCGCTGGACAGCAAGACGCTCGACGCGCATCACCATCTCTGGAAGCGCGGCGCCGTGATCCTCGAGGAGCTCGATCTGTCGGAGGTGCCTGACGGGCACTACGAGCTGATCGCGCTGCCCCTCCGACTGGTGGGGATGGACGCGGCGCCGGTGCGTGCGGTGCTCGTCGAGTGACCGGGGGACCGGGGGACCGGGGCACGGGGGGACCGGACCGCGATCCGGTGAACCGGGAAGCCGGGCTCCACCGGGAGCTGACGCCGCGCCAGCTCACGATGATCGCGTTAGGCGGTGCCATCGGCACCGGACTCTTCCTGGGCAGCACTCTTTCCATCCGCATCGCCGGACCCGCCGTGGTGATCTCGTACCTCATCGGCGCGGTGGTGGTCTTCCTGATGACGCTCGCCCTGGGCCAGCTCGCGGTGCGCCACCCCACCGCCGGCTCGTTCGGGGTACATGCCGAGATCTACCAGGGCTCGTGGGCCGGCTACACGGTGCGCTGGAGCTACTGGTTCTGCCAGACGATCGCCATCGGCGGCGAGGTGGTCGCCTCGGGCATCTACGTGCAGCACTGGTTTCCGCAGCTCCCCCTCTGGCTGCCGGTGGTGCTGTTCTCGCTCGCGCTCGTCGCCGTGAACGCGATGCACGTCGGCGCCTTCGCGCGCTTCGAGTACTGGTTCGCGATGATCAAGGTCACGGCGATCGTGCTCTTCATCCTCTTCGGCGCGGCGATCCTGGCCGGATACCGGCACGCGGACGTGCCGGGGCTGGCGGCCTACCAGCCGCTGATGCCCAAAGGCGCGCTCGCCGTCTGGCTCGCCGTCCCGGTGGTGATGTTCTCCTACCTCGGCACCGAGATCGTCGGCGTCACCGCCGGCGAGGCGAAAGACCCCGTGCGCGCGGTGCCGCGCGCCCTGCGCACTACCGTCGTCCGCCTCATCCTCTTCTATGTGCTGTCGATGGCCCTGCTGCTGGCACTGATGCCCTGGCAGGACATTTCTCCCGAGAACAGTCCGTTCGTGCGAGTCTTCGAGCTCATTGGCGTGCCGGGCGCGGCCTCGGTCATGAATCTGGTGGTCCTCACGGCGGCGCTCTCGGCGATCAACACCGACCTCTACCTGACGAGCCGCATGATGTTCTCGCTGGCCCGCAGCGGCGACGCCCCGGCACGCTTCGGCCGGCTGGGCAAGCGGGGGACGCCCCTGCCCGCGCTCCTCGTGTCCGCGTTAGGCATGGCCGCTGCCGCGGTGGCCTCGAAGTTCATTCCCCAGAACGCCTTCGTGGTGTTCTTCGGCGTCTCGATCTTCGGCGGGCTCTATGTCTGGGCGATGATCTTCCTCACCCACCTGCGCTACCAGGCGACACTCCGCACCGGGGCGCATGAACCCGGGCGGCCGATCACCGACTACGCGCCCTGGCGGGTGGGGCTCTCGACCCTGGGATTCATCGCGATGGTCGCCATCATCGTGACGACGTGGTGGGTGCCGGGCCTTCGCGTCACCCTCATGTCCGGCATCCCCTGGCTGGTATTGCTCACGATTGCCTGGAGACTGACCCGGCAGCCGTAGGGGCGGCCCTTGTGGCCTCCCGTGGCGCAGGGGGTGGGCGACCACGAGGGTCGCCCCAACGGCTCGGTAACGGTTACTTTGCGTATGCCTACCACGCTGACGAGGACCGCATGACAGCGACCATCGAGCCCAAGACGAAGATCCAGGCAACCGAAGCCGAGTCGCGCGACGTCGCCGAAGCAGCGCGCGAAGCCGAATGGCATTCGCCGAGCTTCGTCGCGGAGCTCTTCGACGGCCATTTGCGGATGGACCTGATTCATCCGCATCCCGAGCCCGACCCGGTCGAAGACGCGCGCGCCCAGGAGTGGCTCGACAAGCTCGCCGCCTTCATGCGCGACAAGGTGGACGGCGACCGGATCGATCGGGAGTCCAAGATTCCGCCCGAGGTCATCCAGGGCCTGAAGGACCTCGGCGCCTTCGGCATCAAGATCCCGAAGGAGTACGGCGGCCTCGGGATGTCCCAGTACCATTACTCCAAGGCGATGGCCATCGTCGCCTCCGTGTGCGGCTCGACCGTCGCGCTCCTCTCGGCGCACCAGTCCATCGGCGTGCCCGGCCCCCTCAAGTACTTCGGCACTCCGGAACAGAAGAAGAAGTACCTGCCCCGCCTCGCCAAGGGTATGATCTCCGCCTTCGCCCTCACCGAGCAGGGCGTTGGCAGCGACCCCGCCGCGATGCAGACCTTCGCCGAGCCCACGCCCGAAGGCGACTGGATCCTCAACGGCGAAAAGCTCTGGTGCACCAACGGCACCGTGGCCGAAATCCTCGTCGTCATGGCGCGCACGCCGTCGAAGACGGTGAACGGCCGCGAGCGCAAGCAGATCACCGCCTTCATGGTCGAGATGAACTGGCCCGGCGTCGAAGTCGTGCGCCGCTGCCACTTCATGGGCCTCAAGGGCATCGAGAACGGCGTCATCAAGTTCACTAACGTCAAGGTGCCGAAGGACATGATGCTGTGGGGCGAGGGCAAGGGCCTCAAGCTCGCGCTGATCACCCTCAACACCGGACGCCTCACGCTCCCCGCCGGCTCGGCCGCCGCGGCCAAGCGCTGCATCGAGTATTCGCGCCAGTGGGCCAACGAACGGGTCCAGTGGGGCAGGCCAGTGGGCCGGCACGACGCCGTCGCCCAGAAGATCGGCATGATGGCCGCCAACACCTTCGCTCTCGAGGCGGTCGCCGACATCTGCTCGCTCCTCGCCGACAAGGGCGGCTACGACATCCGCCTCGAAGCCGCGATCGCCAAGCTCTACAACAGCGAGCGCGCCTGGCACATCATCGACGACACCGTCCAGATTCGCGGCGGCCGAGGCTACGAGACGGCCGATTCGCTCCGTGCCCGCGGCGAGCACGCGTGGCCCGTCGAGCGGATCATGCGCGACTTCCGCATCAACCTGATCTTCGAGGGCAGCTCGGAGATCATGCACCTCTTCATCGCCCGTGAGGCGGTGGACCGGCACTTCAAGGTCGCGGGAGCGCTCATCGACCCGCACACCCCGATGGGCGAAAAGGTCAAGGCGTTCTTCAAGACCGCCGCCTACTACTCCACCTGGTATCCGAGCCGCTATCTCGCGGTGCCGGCCGGCCTGAAGTTCGGCGAGTTCGGAGCGCTGGCAAAGCACGTGCGCTTTGTGGACCGGATGAGCCGCCGCCTGGCGCGCACCACCTTCCACGCCATGCTGCGCTTCGGCCCGAAGCTCGAGCAGCGCCAGATGGTGCTCTTCCGTCTCGTGGACATCGGCGCCGAGTTGTTCGCGATGGCCGCGACCTGCGCGCGCGCCGAGATGCTCCGCAAGAAAGGCCAGCCGGAAGCCGTCGAGCTCGCCGACCTGTTCTGCACCGAAGCCCGCCGCCGCGTGCACTTCGCCTTCCGCCGCGTCTTCCATAACGACGACGTGCAGACTTACGGCGTCGCGAAGGATGTGCTGGACGGAAAGCACACGTGGCTCGAGAAGGGGATGGCCTAGAAAGGCCGTCGAAGCGTCGAAGCGTCGACTTCAGAAGGCCCTCGGGGATGACCCGGGGGCTTTTTCATATGGCAACGTTTCGACGCTTTGACGCTTCGACGCTTCGACGGCTTCCAGTGGCACGCTCGTTGCCCCTCAGTCCTCCAGAGAGGCGGAGGGTCGTGCTCAGTTCCGCCGTCATGCACAACTCGCAGCGTGGAGATGTCTGGTGCGCGCACCGAAGTGGGGCATTCCGAATAGATCACAGTCGTCGAACACCATCCGACGTCGGTCGTGGGCCATCGCCCTCAGCGCGGCGCTCGCCCTCAGCAGCAGCCGATGCGTTTCCGATTTCGTGGGCGCATCAAAAGGGCCGCCCCCGCCGCCCCCTCCCGGGTCCGTGCGGCTGGCCTTCGGCAGCCAGCCCTCGAGCGCCGTCGCCGGCACTTCAATCGGCTCGTCGATTCAGGTGCTCATCCAGGACTCGGCCGGCGCCACGGTAACCGCGGCTGGCATTCCGGTGACCGCCTCACTCACGGGCGGCAAGGCGGGTGCGCATCTGCGCGGCACCACGACCGTCACCTCCGCCGGCGGCATCGCGACCTTCAGCGACCTGTCGGTGGACAGCGCCGCAGCCAACTATACCATCAGCGTTTCGGCCAACGGACTGGCCGGCGCCGCGAGCCAGGCGTTCAACGTGCGCGCCGGTCCGCCCGTGCGCATCGGCTTCACGGTCCAGCCGTCGAACACCGTGGCCGGGGACCCCATCACGCCATCCGTCCGCGTTTCGCTGCTCGATTCGCTGGGCAACGCGACGACGGGCTCGGCGACCCTGATCACGATCGATCTGCTGCCCGATGGCGGACCATTCGGCCCGCAGCTCTCGGGTAACCAGACCATGAACACGACTGACGGTGCCGCGACCTTCCCCGACCTGCGTGTCAGCCGCACCGGGACCGGATTCACGCTGCGCGCCAGCGCCAGCGGCTTCCCCGCGGTCTCCAGCGCGCCATTCAGCGTTCTGGAGCCGAACGACGTCATCGGACTGACCTTCCGGATCCAGCCCGCCAACGCCGTGGCCGGGCGGCCTATCGCCCCCGTGATGCGCGTGGCCCTCGTGAATTCGCTGGGCAATACCGTCACCACCGGCAGCGCGACGATCACCCTCTCGATGGTCGTGGGTGCCGGCACTCCCGGCGCCGCCCTGGGCGGGACGCTCAGTCAGGGAACCGTCAACGGCGAGGCGTCGTTCGGCGACATCACCGTGGACAGCGTCGGCGCGGGCTACCGGCTCTTCGCCTCGGCGCCCGGACTAACCGGCGACACCACGACGGTCTTCTCCATCACCGCCGGCGCATCGGCACGGCTCGTCTTTACCGCGCAGCCGACCAACGCAGCCGCGGGCGCCGCGCTCGCTCCCCCCATCAAGGTCTCGATTCTCGATGCCGCCGGTAACGTGGTGCCGGGAGCCACCAATACGGTGGCTCTATACATCACGGCCGGCACCGGCGCACCCGGCGCGACGCTGGGCGGCACGACATCCGTCGCGGCCGTCGCCGGCGTTGCCACCTTCAGCACCATCAGCGTCAGCACGGCCGGTTCCGGATACACGCTGACCGCGGCCGCCGCGGGGATCGCCTCCGACGTGTCGGCCGGCTTTTCGATCACGCCCGGCGCGTCCACGCCCGCATCGTCCGTCGTGGTGACACCCACGACCGGTTCCTTCGCGTCGCTCAACGCGAGCCAGCAGTTTGTCGCCGAGGCGCGCGACGCGGCCAATCAGCCCATCCCGGGCGCCCCGATGACGTGGACCTCGTCGAATACGGCGGTCGCCGTCGTCGACGGGTCGGGCAAGGTCACATCCAGGGGCAACGGCACGACGACCATCACCGCCACGAGCGGCACGGCCAGCGCCACCGCGGCGATCACGGTGCAGCAGGTGACGGCCTCGGTGGCAATTCTCCCGGCGAGCCCCGACACCCTGAAGGCGCTCGGCGCGACCGGCACCTTCGTCGCCGAGGCGCGGGACGCCAACAGCCAGGCCATTGCCGGCAAGAGCTACAGCTGGACCACCGACGCCGCCGCCGTCGCGACCATCGACGCCTCGACCGGAGTCGTCACCGCGGTCACCAACGGCGCAGCAAATATCGGCGTCGCAGTGGACGGCTTTACCGCCACTCAGCCGCTGACGGTGCGGCAGGCGATCGCCGTCATCACCATCGCGCCCGATACCATGACGCTCGCCGCGGGCCAGCAGCAGGCGGTGACGGCGCAGGCCTTTGACTCGCGCAACAACGCGCTCACGCGGCCAGTGACCTTCGCGTGGCAGAGTGCGCGCAATGAAGTCTCCGTGACGGTGGATCCCACCGACAGCTCGAAGGCGATCATTACGCGCCTGTCGGGCACCCACGACACTGATGTCGTCGCGAGTGCCGAAGGCAAGTTCGGCATCGCGCGCGTCAGGTAGAAAACGATGGCACGGGGGTTGCTTTCTGAATGCATCGAGGGTCGCGGCACCGTGCAGACCAGCGCATGTGAGGCCGAAACCACGCCAGGGCGGGAGCGTTGTCCCGCCCAAGCAGTCGACGCCATAGCGAGTTGGTCGCGATGACTGTGAACCTGCACAACTCGATGCACTGGATGTTTTGTGGACGCACCGAAGTCGAGCACCCGACCCGATTCTTCCGCTCGCCGCGCCCTGATTTGCGCTGGCCGGCTGTTCCTTTGCTGCAGCCTCGCGCTCTCGAGCGCGCGGTGTGTGAATGACATGGTCAGCGTCGAGGATACCTACGGCTACGGCAACGGCGGCACCTATGGTAGCCGCCCCACCACCACCACGCTGGGCCGCAATCCCGACTCCGTCGTCGTGTACGTGAAGCCGCTCGCCGTCGATGACGCCCCCGCGGGCGTCGCCGCGGTCCACACCCAGCCGGAGAACCGTCCTGGCTCCGCACCAGCGAACTGAGCACGCCGCCACCCTGCGCTGCGCCCGTTGCGCCGCGTCGCTCCCGGAGCAGAGTCTCTTCTGTCTCCGGTGCGGGGCAGGCGTCGCGGGCCCGGCCGCAGCCGCGGCCGCGCCGCCGCCTAACGCCTTGCTGGATGACCTCCAGCGGGAGCTGGGCGGCGAGATCGTGGTGCGCGGAGAGATCCATCGCGGCCCCATGACCGTGACCTTTGCGGGCACCGAGAGCCGCCCGGGCCGCGACGTCATCATTCACGTGATCCCGCCCGAGGCCGCCGCCGGCGCGCGTGACCGGACGCAGCGGCTGCTGCGCGCCGCCCGTGCCACGGCCAAGCTTCGCCACCCGCGGGTCGTGCCGGTCTACCGCGTCGCGGCCGGCGATCGCCTCTGCTGGTACGTCACGCGGCCCGACGAGGGCGAGACGCTCGCCGCGCTGCTGGAGCGCGAGGGCCCCCTGGCCTCGGACCGGGTCCCCGCCCTGGTCGCCCAGATCGCCGCCGGGCTCACCTGCGCGCACGAGCAGGGCCTCGTGCATGGCGATCTCACGCCGTCGAGCGTCGTCATCGGCCCGGACGGAGCCGCCGCCGTCAGGGATTTCGGCATCGCGCGCGCGGCCGAAACCGCCGGCGTCGCGTCCTCGGTCTACTATCGTGCCCCGGAGCTGGACCCGCCGGTGGATGCGCAGGGACCCGGCGGGGACATCCAGCTGAGTGCCATCACCGGCATGAGCGCCGCCGCGGACCAGTACGCCCTGGGCATCATCGCCTGGGAAATGCTCACCGGCTCCCTGCCCTTCATGGGCCGCGACGCCGACGCGATTCGCCGCGAGCACCGCGACACCCCGCTGCCGCCCCTCGGCGCGTCGCGCCCCGACGCGCCGCCCGCGGTCTCCACCGTCCTGGAGCGGGCGCTGGCCAAGCGGCCCGCCGACCGCTTTCCCTCGGTCGCGAAATTCGCGCAGTCCCTTCGCGCCGCCGCGGAGGGACGCCCGAGTCATGCCAGCCCGGCGCGGCCCATCACCAGGAAATCGACCGACAGCGTGCTGTTGCCGCCTGGCGTCGATTCGCCAGCCGGGGACCGCGCGCCGTCGATCCGCGCACCGCGGCGGCCGGTACTCCTCGGCGTGCTGGGTGGCGCCACCGCGCTCACCCTGCTGAGCCTGATGATCTGGCGCTCGAGCGCCGACGCCACCCTCTCGACGAGCGAACTCCAGCGCCTCGAAGCGGCATCGCGCACGTTCGAGGCCCCGGCTGCCGCTCCGCGCATCGACCCGGCTCCAGCCGCCGCCGAGCCGACACCGCCCGACTCGGCGGCAGCAACGGACCCGCCCGAAGCCGAGACGCCGGCCCCCGCGCCCCGGGCCGCCGCACCCAAGCCGGCGTCTCGTCGCGCGCCGTCACCTCCGCCGAGAAGCGCGCGTGAAGACCGCCGCGCCGCAGCCGATGAGCGCCGCCGCGTCGCCGGCGAGGGCACGGCCTGGATCACCGTCGGCACCAGCCTGCCCGCGGCGATATTCATCAACTCCGCGTCGGTGCCCATGAACCCGGTGCGAAACTGGCCCGTGCCCTCGGGCGCCGTCTTCCTGCGGTTCGAAGTAATGGACAACGCCAATGGCGTGTGGATACGTGATACGGTCGTCAACCTGGCGGCGGGTGACACCTTGAATCTTCGCCGCATCAGACTGGTTCACCCATGATCAGACCATCGTCATTGCTGCGCGTGTCGCTGAGCGTCGCGACCATCCTGCTGCTGCGCGCCCCCCTCGCGCGGGCCCAGTCGGCCTCACTGATGCTCGAAAGCGCCCGCGCGCAGCTGGAAGACGTGCAGCCCGACACCGCGGCGACGCTGCTGATACGCGTGCTCGATCGGCGTACCAGTGCCAGTGCCGCCGAGCAGCTGCGCGGCTGGACGCTCCTGGGCATCGCCGAGATGATGCGCGGGCGCGAGGTCGTGGCCCGCCAGGCCTTCCGCCGCGCCCTGGAGCGCGACGCCAACCTTCGCGTGGACAGCCTGGCCTATCTCCAATCGGACGTGCGGCAGATCTTCGCCGCCGAGAAAGAGGCGTACCGCATCGAGAATACCGACGACGCGCCCCTCACCGTCGCGATGCGCATGTCCACCGATACCACCATCGTGCCCTTCCAGGGCCGTTATGCCATTGAAGTGCGGCCGCGCCGGCGCGCCCGTGTCACCGCGAGCCTCACGCCCGCGGGCGCGGAGTCGGCCGAGCCGCTCTGGTCCGACACCACTATGGCCAGCCCCGTCGGCATCTTCACGTGGAACCTGTCCACGGGCGGCGCCGTCATCCGTCCGGGGCGCTATTCACTGCGCGTGACGGCATGGGATAATTCCAGCCGCGCACCCGCCACGAGCATTCGAACGCTGGTGATCTCCCGGCTTCCGGTGGACACCCTCGTCGCGCCGACGATGCCTGACGACTCGCTCCTGTCCGAGACCCAGCGGGCGCGTCCCGCCTCGGGACTCCTCGCCGGCGTCGCCCTCGGGGCGGGGGCGGTCGCGATCACCACGCTCGTCGGCAACAAGGATCTCAACAGCGCCGGCAGCGCCGAGCCGGCCCGCTACATTGTGGCCGGCGCGATATCGGCCGCGGCGATCTTCGGCTTTCTGACCAGCAAGCGGGAAAAGCCGGTGCCCGAAAACATTGCCTTCAACCAGGACCTGCGTGACCGGTACGAGCGCATGCAGAACGAAATGACGGCGGAAAATCACCGCCGGATGGCCGCTGCGCCGATGCGCATCCGAATGGAGGCAGCACGAATGGACGGTACCCGATGAGCGCCCGACTGCGGTCCCTTGCCCTGCTCGCCCTCGCGACCCTCGCCGTCGCCCGCGCGGCACAGGCCCAGCGCTTCGAAGGCTCGGCGAGCGTGCAGCAGCTCACCTACCGGTACAAGGACGATGTCGGTCCCGACCGGCTCAAGGGCATCTTCCTCGGCGCCTCGGCGGCCGTCTACCTCGGCGCCTTCCGGATCGGCCTGAGCGGCTTTACCGGCCAGCTGACCGGCGGCACGGCGCTCGCCTCCCGGAGCCTGCGGGCGACGACCGCGAGCGTCGGCCTGCGGCCCGCGCCCTGGATCGAAGTGGGACTCGAGGCCCAGGCCCGGCGCGAGGCCATTGATACGAGTATCGTCCTCCAGCGCCTCGGCGGAGTCTTCTCACGGCTGGCCGTCGATCTCGGCACCAACGGTCTTCAAGGCACCGGCGAACTGGCACTCTTCCCGATCCGCAGCGCGACGAACATCGACCCCCTCAACGTCGCCATGCGCGCCGGTGTCGGGGTGCGATACGCGCCGTTCGGCTCGCCGGTGACGGTGGAGCTCGGCTATCGCCTGATGCGCCTCGATCACAAGGCGCCCGGCACCGGCGCCATCCGCCTCGAGCAGGATGAGTCGCTGATCCTCTCGCTGGGGCTGCACAAGTAGACCACGAACTGGAGCGGGCGCGGGCCCTGACCCGCCTGCTCGACAGCGCCGTCGGCGTTCCCGGGACGCGGCTGCGCTTCGGCCTCGATCCGATTCTCGGCCTGGTGCCAGGTCTCGGCGATGTGGCCGGCGCCGCACTGTCGGGATATATCGTCACCATCGGCGCGCGCCTCGGAGCGCCCCCCCTCGTGCTCGTCCGCATGATCGGCAACGTCGCCATCGACATGGCGATCGGCTCGATCCCCGTGCTCGGCGACCTGTTCGACTTTGGCTGGAAAGCCAACACTCGCAACCTCGCGCTGATCGAACGCTTCCGCGCGAGCCCCGACGCAACCCACCGGTCGAGCGCGCTCGTCGTGGGCGCGGCCATTGGCGCGCTGGCGGTCCTCGCCGCCGGAAGCGTGTATCTGGCGATCGTGGCGCTGAAGGCGATACTATCGGCCATCGGCTGAACGCCGCGCCGTCCGGCGCGCGCGCCGAGACGTGACCCTGGAGACGGCCGATGACCCCCAGCGCGAACGGCAAGATCTGCTATATCGAAATGCCGGCTTCCGACGTCAGAAAGTCGGCCGATTTCTACGCCGGCATCTTTGGCTGGACCGTCCGCCGGCGCGGTGACGGCGCGACGGTCTTCGACGACTCCACCGGGCAGGTCAGCGGCGCCTTTGTCGAGGGCCGCGCCCCGGCTTCCCGCTCCGATCTCCTCGTCTACATAATGGTCTCCGACATCCACGCGACCCTCGAGGCGATCGTCGCCGGGGGCGGCGTTGTCGTGCAGCCGGTCGGCGCCGACCATCCGGAGAGCACCGCGCACTTCCAGGATCCCGCGGGCAATGTGATAGGCCTGTACCAGGAACCCAGCCAGAAGGGGAGCTGAACTTGCGGGCCTTAACTATGGAATAGCGGTGTTTCGAGGGATGGGACGCAAAGCAAGGCGGGGCTGCCAGTTACGAAGCCCCGCTCGGCTTTCCTGAGATGCGTGCCTAGCGCAATCGCTTCAGAGTCAGGATTCCTACGCCGAGGCTGACGACCACCGCGACGGAGCGAACCACGGTCATCGTCGTGGTAGTGCCCGTCTTCGGCATCATGAACTGATCGCCGTCGCGCAGGCCGAGGTCATCGACGGTGCGGCCCTGCGACATCGCGTCCTGGACGGCGCGCGTATTCATGTACTCGCGGCCGTTTCGCTGGATTTTCAATTTGTTCATGTTCGCCGTCGTCGTGGTGCCACCGGCAGCCATGAACGCATCGGCGATCGGAGCATCCGCGGGAACGGCGTAGAAGCCCGCGTGGGCGAAGTCGCCCTGGAACGACAGCCGGATCAGCGGCCTGGCGAGCACGACGGGATTGCGCACGAAGCGCGCAACGAAGGTCTGCACCTTCTGCTGGATCTCGGAGCGCAGCACGCCGGTGAGCGGCAGCGTTCCCACGACGGGCGACGGCAGGTGCAGCGCGCCGTCCTGCCATACCGCGAAGGTATCGCTGAGCGCGGTGTCCCCCTGGACCATGATCATGATCCGGTCGCCGGCCCGGAAGTCTCCCTGGGCGAGGCGGGTCTGGGCGGCGCTCGACACGTTGCCGTCGTTGCGCGCGGCGATGCCTTGCAGCTGGTCGCGGGTCGCCATGGCGCGCGTGACGGTGACGTCGTCGGACTGCTGGGCCATGGCCTGGGAGGCTCCCGCGAGCGCCATCATCAGCGCCAGCGGGGCGGCCTTCAGCCGGATGCTATTCATTGGAAGTCGCTCCTTGAAGAATGCGGGGTCCGTCGCGGCCCGTCGCGGCAGCGCCGCCGATGGACTGGACATAGTCCTCGTACGTGTAGTGGCGGAAAGCGCCGCCGTCGCGGACGTCGTTCAGCACCGCGCCGATGATCTGCACCGGCAGGGAATCCATTCCGTCGAGCTTCGCTGCGGCCAGCTCCAGCTCGGTGCGCCCGGAGCGCAGCACCAGCATCATGTTCTTCGTGATGGTGCCCAGCACGATCGTGTCCACGCCCGCGGCGAGCGGCGGGCTGTCCACCAGGATCACGTCGTAGTTGCCCTTCACCTCGTCGATCGACTCCTTCAGCTTCTGCGACAGCAGCAGCTCGGGCGCGCGGTGCATGCGCGTGCCGGCGGGCAGGAACGACAGCCCGATGTGCGTGGTGTCCTTCACCGCTTCCTTCATCGTCGACTGGCCGGCGAGGATGTCGGTGAGGCCCGGACGCATGTCGGTGCCCATGACCACGTGCTGCGCGCCGCGGCGGAGGTCGCCGTCCACGAGCAGGGTGCGGTACCCGGCGTCCGCGAACGACAGGGCCAGGTTCGAGGTAATGAACGACTTCCCCTCGCCCATGGCGGGGCTGGTGACGGTGAGCATCAGCGGGCCGTTGCCGTTGGAGTGCGAATGGAGCACCCGCAGGCGCAGGGCGCGCAGCGCCTCAATGACCGGCGCGGCGGCATCGCCGCCAAAGGTGCGTGAGCCCACGTGCGGGATCGCGCCCAGGATCTGGAGGTGCATGCCGCGCGTGACCTGCTCGGGCGTGCGCACCTTGGTGTCGGTGCCTTCGCGCACCACTACGCCGACAATGGCCAGGCCGAGGCTGGTCAGGAACGCCAGCGCAATGAGGATCGGCGCCAGGCTGACGGCCGGGCGGTGCGGGACGACGGCACCGTCGAGAATGCGAACGTCGGGGAGGCTGCTGACCAGCGCGAGGCGGGCGGCCTCGTAGCGCTGGCGCACCGCGTTCGAAAGCTCTTCGGCGTTGGAGACTTCGCGCGCCAGGCGTGAATCGTCGAGCTCGAGCGTCGGGATGCGGCGCTGGGCGCCGATCGCGGCATTCGCGCGGGGACGGATGGCCTGCTCGCGCGCGGCCAGACTGGTGGAAACGGCGCCGGCCATGGTCGGGACCGCGTTGGTCGTCAGCGAGTCGAGCTCGGACTGGAGCTGCCTCACCGGAGCGGCTTCATCGGTGTAGCGGGTGCGCAGCTCGCGCAGCATGGCCTGCTTGCGGGTGATTTCCTGCATGGCGAGGGCGAGCTCGGGCGATTCCCGGGCGGCGTTGATCGACGCCATGTTGGCCACGGCGTTGGTGCCACCGTGCGCGGCGGCGTCCAGTGCCTCGCGGTCGCGCCGCAACTGGTCCGCGGCGGCGGCGAGCTCGAAGCCGGTGTTGTCCACGCGCTGCTGATTGGCATACGTGTGGGCGCCGATGGCGCCCGCGGTGCGGATCCGGTAGGCGCGCAGGTTGTTTTCGGCGGTATCGAGCGTCTGGCGCGCGTGATCGTACTGCTCGCCCAGGATGCCGGCGAGCTGCGAGAACCGCAGCCGCTTCATTTCGGCGGCGACGGTGACCGCCCGCGCGGCGATCGCGTTGACCGTCTGGGCCACGCGCGCCGGGTCCTGCCCTTTCAACTGGATCACCAGGAAACTGCTGCCTTCATCCATCCGCACGCGCAGGATCTTGGCCAGCGACTGCGCCGCTTCGTAGGACGAGCTGACGGAGAACTCGATCTTCCGGTTGGGCGTCAGCACCGACGGGTTCGGCAGCCAGGTAAAGCCGGCCGCGGTGCCGATGGTGTCGCCCACGGTGCCCTTCTGAACCAGCGACCCGTCTTCGCGATCGAGCTCGAAGGTCCGGCCGTCACCCGCCATCACGAGACGGTACACGCCGGGAACCAAGTTCTCGCCGGGCTCGACGCTGGCGACGGCCGGCGCGTCCTCGGGGAGCTTGGGCGCGATATAGAGACGAAGGCGGCGGACCACGCTGTCCAGCACGGCATTCGAGGTGATGACCTGGACCCAGCCGGGCGCATCAAGCGTCTGCGCCGATACCTCTGACTGGATGAGGTCGCGCTCGTCCTGCCGGTTCAACTGGCCGCGCTCGACCCAGAGAATCGCCTTCGCCGCGTACTCGCGGCCGAGAAAGCGGGTACCGAGTACGCCGAGCGCGGTGCCGATCAGCGTGATGATGATCACCGGCCACTTATGCCGGGAGACCGTCGCGAGGTACCGCTTCCAATCACCGGTCGGCGCGGGCTCGGCGGCGTAGCCGTTCCCGGGCATCGGCTGCGTGGGCTGGTAACGGGGGCGGGTTGCGACTTCGGTACCCCAGGGGCCAGCCGGTGCCGACGACCGCTCTATATCCATTCGCATTGCGATGAAGCTCCTTTCAAGGGTGCGGCAGCCAAGGCGGCGCCGGACAGCCCTCAGCAATGCAAACGTGATACCGTCGCGGCGGCGGCGCGAAATCCGGCTAAATGCCGTTGTTGGAACGCCTACCGCACCATTTCGCATCGACGATCGCAAAGATGCCGCCGCGTTTTGTGGCGGATCGGTCGCGCGGGGGAGGATCACCGCCCAGCGCGGCGTGAGCCCGATAATGGCTTTGCCGTGCGGCTCCATGGGCACGTTTGCCGGTGTCGCGGCGCGGTCTGGCGCGGAACATGCCTTTGCACAGGGCAGAATGAAAACGTTCGTGCTTACCTCGCCCTCGCGCCGTCGTGCGCTCGTAGTGGCCTCGCAGATCGCCTTCACCGCGCTCGCGTATCTCACCGCGTTCGCGGTTGCATACGACTTTCGTATCCCCGCCGCGGCGGTCAGCCGCTTCGTGGAAACGCTGCCCTGGCTGCTCGCGCTTCGGCTGCTGCTGTCTCATCGTTTCCGTCTCGACCGCTCCTACTGGCAGCACGTCAGCCTCCCCGACCTCGTCAACCTGGTCGCGGCGGCTACCCTCGGCTCGGCCATTTTCCCG
>JAYTEN010000311.1:0-6735 GCA_043735145.1 Gemmatimonadota bacterium
TCGCCGATGTCGCGGCGCGGCTGGCCGATGCGCCGCAGGTGCCCGGCCGCATGGAGCGGCTGACCTCGACGCCCTGCGTGGTGCTGCGCGACTATGCCCACACGCCCGACGCGCTGGAGCGCGCCCTCGGCGCGCTGCGCCCGCTGACGAAAGGCCGGCTCATCGCCGTGTTCGGCTGCGGCGGCGACCGCGACCGCGGCAAGCGGCCGGTGATGGGCGGCATCGCCGCGCGCGACGCCGACCTTGCCATCGTGACCAGCGACAATCCGCGCACCGAAGATCCGGAGCGCATCCTCGACGACGTGGAAGAAGGCATGGGCGAGACACCGCACCTGCGCATCGTGGACCGGCGCGCGGCGATCGCGCGCGCGATCGGCATCGCCCGTCCCGAGGACACCATCGTCCTCGCGGGCAAAGGCCACGAGACGTACCAGGTCGTGGGCCGCGAGAAACTGCCGTTCGATGAACGGGACATCGTGAGCCAGGCGGTTCAGGCGAGGGCCGCGAAATGACGGCCTTCGTCTGGAACGCGAAGCTGGTGACCGAGGCGCTCGGCCTGCCGATCGCCAACTGGGAGCACACCTACACCGGTGTTTGCACCGATACCCGGGCGATGGAGGCCGGCTGCCTCTTCATCGCGCTGCAGGGCGAGCACTACGACGCCCACAACTTCCTGGGCGATGCGCGCCTGGCCGAAGTCGGCGGCGTCATCGTGCGCCGGAACACGCCGCGCTGGCCGGGCTTCGACTGGTTCGAGGTGGACGACACCCTCGTCGCGTTAGGCCGGCTGGCCCGCCTGCGCCGCGACCGGTTCACGGGGCCGGTCATCGCGGTCACCGGGACCAACGGCAAGACCAGCACCCGCGAGCTGATTGCGGCAGGGCTGGGCGCGAAGCTGCGGGTGCACCAGTCGGAGAAGAACCTCAACAACCTCGTGGGCGTGCCGCTCATGGTGCTGGCCGCTCCGGTCGAGGCTGAGGCGATGGTCATCGAGTGCGGCGCGAGCCTGCGCGGCGAGATTCCGCGCATGCAGGCCATCGTGCGCCCCGACGTGGGCGTGGTGACCAACGTCGCCGAGGGGCATTTGGAGGGATTCGGCTCGCAGGCCGCGGTGCTGGAAGAGAAAGTGTCGCTGCTCAAGGACGCGCCGACGGCGATCGTGGGCGCGCGTCCGCGCGAGTTGCCCGACGCCGCGCGCGCCGTCACGAAGACGGTCGTAACGGCCGCCATCGAAGGCCCCGCCGACTGGTTCGCCGAGTCGATCACGATGGCGCCCGACGGCCGCCCCGCATTCCGCATCCGCGGCGTGGACGTGCGGCTGCCGCTGCGCGGCCGGCACATGGTCGCCAACGCGATCACCGCGCTGGCCGCCTGCGACGCCGCCGGGGTGCCGCTGGAGGACGCCGCGCGCGGCATGGCGACGGCGGAAATCCCCGGCGGCCGCAGCGAGATGATGGAGGTCGAGGGCGTCACCGTGATCAACGACTGCTACAATGCCAACCCGCCGTCATTGCGCGCGGCGCTCGACCTGCTGCGCGACATCAGCGGCAACCGGCGCGCCATCGTGGTCGTCGGCTCGATGCGCGAGCTTGGCCCCGACTCGGCCGCGCTGCACCGCGAAGCCGCGAAGGCGGTGGTCGCGCTGGGCCCCGCCGTCGTCGCGGCCATCGGTGACTTCGCGACCGCGTTCCACGACATCGGCGATCATGCCGCGGGCATCAGGGTCATTGCGGGGGACTCGCCCGCCGCCGTTGCGGCCGAGCTGAAGCCGTTGATCCAGCCGGGCGACGTCGTGCTGCTCAAGGCGTCGCGCGGCGTGCGCCTCGAAACCATCGTGCCGCTGCTCTGGCCATCCCAGTCACCCGCCGAGGCGCACTAGATGCTTTACTGGCTCCTGCATCCCTTCGCGGCCAGCTCCTCGCTGGCGAACCTCGTCAGCTACATCAGTTTCCGCGCCGCGGCCGCGACCGTCACGGCGCTGCTGATCGCCTTCGTCGTCGGGCCGGGGATCATCGCGCGGCTGCGGGAGCACAAGGTCGGACAGATCGTCCGCTCCGAGGGGCCGAGCACCCACCTCGGCAAGCGGGGCACGCCCACGATGGGCGGGCTGATCATCATCATCGCGACCATCGTGCCGACGCTGCTCTGGGCCCGGCTCGACAACCGCTTCGTGCTGCTCGCGCTGCTGTCCATCACGTGGATGGGCGCGATCGGCTTCATCGACGACTACCTGAAGATCGTGCAGCGCCAGCCGCGCGGCCTGGTCGCCAAGTACAAGATGATCGGCCAGGTGGCCTTCGGTTTGCTGCTCGGCCTGCTGCTCATCGCCTTTCCGTGGAAGGACACGGTGCTGCCCGCCACGTCGACCACGCTGCCGTTCCTGAAGTACTGGTACGTGGTGTTCCTGCCGCCCGTCTACCTCCTCTTCGTCACGGGGGTGGTGGCCGGCTTCTCGAATGCCGTCAATCTCACTGACGGCCTCGACGGCCTCGCGACGGGGCTGAGCGCCATCTCGGCCATCACCTTCGCGGTCTTCGCGTACGCCTTCGGGCGGACCGATACGTCGGAGTATCTCAAGGTCTTCTACCTGCCGGGCGCCGGCGAGCTGGCGATCTTCTGCGCCAGCATGATGGGCGCGTGCGTCGGATTTCTCTGGTTCAACGCCCATCCGGCCAAGGTCTTCATGGGGGACACCGGCTCGCTCGCCATCGGCGGGGCGCTCGGCACGGTCGCCATTCTCCTGAAGGCGGAGTTCCTGCTGGTGCTGGTGGGCGGCGTCTTTGTGGCCGAGACGCTCTCGGTGATGATCCAGATGACCTTCTTCAGGATCCGGCTGCGGAAGTACGGGCGCGAGTACGCGCAGCAGCATCGCATCTTCCGCATGGCGCCGCTGCATCATCACTTCGAGCAGCTCGGCTGGCACGAGTCCACCGTCGTCACGCGGTTCTATATTCTCGGATTGCTTTGCGCCCTTGTCGCTCTCGCGACCCTCAAGGTTCGGTGACGCGTCACGGATGGTTCGTAGGGGCGGCCCCTGTGGCCGCCCATCCAACGTGAAAACCCCGCCGATCCTGAAACAATGGCGTGACGGCGAAGTCGCCGTCATCGGACTCGCGCGCAGCGGCGTCTCGGCGTGCCGGCTGCTTCGCAAGCTCGGCGTGAGAGTCTACGCGAGCGACAACCACGCGACGCCGAGCGCGGAGCTCAATGCCGGCGCGGCGGCGCTGCGCGCCGAGGGCTGCGACGTCGAGCTGGGCGGTCACGACCCGGTGCGCATCGGCTATGCCAAAGCGGTGGTCGTGTCGCCGGGGGTTCCGCCGACCGCCTTTCCTTTGCGCATGGCCGCCGAGCACGGCGTGCCGGTGATCTCGGAGCTCGACCTCGGCGCGATGTGCCTCAAGGCGACGAAGCTCATCGTCACTACCGGCACCAAGGGCAAATCGAGCACCGCGTCGATGATCGGCGCGATCCTCGCCGCGAACGCGCTCGGCCCCGCCGACGTCGCCGGCAACATCGGGCTGCCGATTTCCGACGTCGCGCTCCAGGAGTCGCCGCCGGCGTGGCTCTCGGTGGAAGCAAGCTCGTTTCAGCTGCATGACTGTCCGCACCTCGTGCCCGCGGTCGGCGTCCTCACCAATCTTTCGCCCGATCACCTCGACCGGTACAGCGGCGTCGAGGACTACTATGCCGACAAGCGGCTGCTGTTCCGGAACGCGGACGCGCACCGCCGCTGGGTGACCAACGGCGACGACGAGCAGGTGGTCGCGATGACGGCGGGCGTCGCGGGGACGCAGGAGCGGTTTTCCCTCGACGTGCCGATCGCCGATGCCTGGTACGACCGCACCGCGGGCTGGCTGGTGCTGCGCGGCATGCCGCTGCTGCGGCGGGCGGACCTGCGGCTCCTCGGCGATCACAACGTCGCGAACGCGCTCGCGGCCGCGCTCGCCGTGCCCCCGGAGGAGTGCGACCGTGACCGGATCGCCGATGCGCTGCGGGCCTTCGAGCCGCTGCATCACCGGCTCGAGCCGGTGCGCGAGGTGAACGGCGTGCTGTGGGTGAACGATTCGAAGGCAACGACGGTGTCGGCCGCCGAGTCGGCGGTGCGGAGCGTGGGCCGTCCCGTGGTGCTGTTGTTAGGCGGCAAGGACAAGGGCGGCGACTTCGGCGCGCTGGCCGCCGCGCTCGCCGGCGCGCGGGCGGTGATCGCCTATGGCGAGGCGGGCGAGCGCATCGAGAAGGAGCTGAAGGGACGGGCGCACGTCGTGCGTGAGGGGAATGACTTCGGCACGATTCTCGACCGGGCGCGCGGCGTAGCGAAACCCGGCGACGCCGTGCTGCTCAGCCCCGCCTGCTCGTCATTCGACATGTTCGATAATGCCGAGCAGCGGGGCGATGTGTTCTCGAGCTGGGTGCGGGCGCTGTGACCGCGACAGTCGCCAAGTCGCCAAGTCGCCAAGGGCGACGGGAGTGGCTCCTCGGCTGGGAAGCACGATTGCTCGTCCTGCTCACCGCGGTTCTCGTGGTCTTTGGTCTTGCGTCGGTGTACGGCGCGTCGTCGGCGCTGGTCGAGCGCGGGGTGGCCGTTGGCTCGACGCGCGTCCTCGATCAGCTCATCGGCGCGCTGGTGGGCGCGATTCTCCTGGTGCTGGCGTCGCGCGTGAACCTCGACCGCATCCGCGAGCTGTCGTGGCCCATCCTGCTGGGCGTCGCGTTTCTGCTGCTGCTGCTGATCGTGCCGTTCACGCACCTGATCGCCCCGCGCGTCAACGGCGCGCGCCGCTGGCTCAACATCGGCGTCTCGATCCAGATCTCGGAGCTGGCCAAGCTCGCCGTCGTGATCTGGACCGCGGCGCTCTGCGCCCGGAAGGGCCAGGACCTCAAGCGGCTCAGCAAGGGGGCGCTGCCGGTCCTGGTGGCGGTGGTGCCGCTCGCGGGGCTGATCGCGCTGGAGCCCGACCTCTCGGTCGCGGTCACCATCGTGCTGCTCGCGATGATCGTCCTCTTCGCGGGGGGTGCGCGCATCGGACACTTCATCCTGCTCGGCGTGCTCGCGCTGCCGGTGGTCTGGAGCCAGATCGAGGGGGCGCAATACCGCCTGCTGCGGGTCGTCACCTTCCTGGATCCGGGCGGCAACAAGCTGTCCGACGCCTACCAGATCGACCAGTCGCTCATCGGTGTGGGAGCGGGCGGATTGCTCGGCGCTGGCTTCGGGCACGGCCAGCAGAAGCTCGGCTTCCTGCCGTATCCCTACAGCGACTTCATCTTCGCGACGATCGCGGAAGAGTGGGGCTTCGCCGGCGTGCTCATCCTGGTGGCGGCGTACGCGACCTTTGTCTTCATCGCGCTCCGCCTCGCGCGGGCGCAGACCGATCCGTTCCGGCAGCTGGTGGCGGTGGGCTGCGCGACGATGATCGGCTCCGACGCCTTCCTGCACATGGCGGTCGGCGTGGGCATCGTGCCCACGACGGGCCTCGTGTTGCCGTTCATCTCGTACGGCCGATCGGGCCTGATCACGGCCATGATCGCGACGGGACTGCTCATTAATATCGGGTCGCGGAGACGGCAGGCCCTGGCCTCGTAGGGGCGGCCCCAGTGGCCGCCCGCTCTAGAAGTAGAGCGCGCCCCGCAGGCCAAGGGTCCCGGCGGAGGCGGAAAAGCTGCTGGCGCGCTGCACGTTCGGCCCGGACTTGCTCCGGTACGCGTTCCAGGAAAGGTTGCCTCCCCACTGCGCACCCAGGCTCAGGTGGGGCGTGACCATCCACTGCGCACCGATGTCCCCGAAGATTCCGGTACCATACGAGCTGCTGCGGTAGAGGCCCGGCGCATTGTTCGCCTGGTGCCGGAAATTCCCCAGCACGCCCAGCGTCAGCGTCCGGTAAACACGATCGCCGATGGGCCGGTAACTCCGGCGGCCGAGGCGCAGCGTGAGGTCCCCGTCGATCGACGAGCGGGACTGGCTGTTGGTCGTGTCCTGGTACCTGTTGGTATCCCGACGATAGTTCGTCGACAGGTCCATGACCCAGGCCCTGGTCGGGCTGGTGAAGCGCACGACGCCCGCCCCGGCAAACGCGTAGGACGTGGTGAAGTCGGCGCCCCACTGGCCCCGATGGAAGGGCGTCACCGCCTCCTGGGCAGCGATGGCCGTCGTGGCGGCGGTCAATGCGAGTATGGTGATGGCCAGCATCCTGGTCGCGGTCGTCATGGCATCCCCTGAAAACGTGGAGGCGGAAAGCGCGCCTCGAACATCGCCCCACTCGTCAGGCGGGGCAAGGCCGCCACGCGCCGTGCGGGTCGCGTCTACTCGCCGGACGCCCCGATACCCTAGATTCCGTGCATGCCCGTGGTCCTCTTTGCAGGCGGCGGCACCGGCGGCCACCTGATGCCGGCCCTCGCGATCGCCGATGCGATGGTCGCGCTCGACCCCACGATCGCGCCCTTCTTCGTCGGGGCCTTCCGTGGCGTCGAGGCGAAGGTGCTGCCGACCCGGCCCTGGCGGTACGAGCTGTTTCCCTTCGAGCCCATCCACCGGCACCAATGGTGGAGAAACATCGGCCTCCCATTCAGTCTCTACCGCTCCCTGAACGGCATCCGGCAGGTCCTGCGCGAGAACGATCCCGTCCTCGCCGTGGGCACCGGCGGCTATGCGAGCGGGCCGGCCCTGTGGGCGGCCGCGGGGCGGGGCATCCCCATCGTGATCCAGGAACAGAACGCGTACCCCGGCTTTGCCAGTCGCCG
>JAYTEN010000312.1:0-9757 GCA_043735145.1 Gemmatimonadota bacterium
CAGCTCGGCCTGATGCCGAACGCGAGCACCGGGGTGACCAGCTGGCGGCTCCAGCACCCGACGTACGACGGCCGCGGCGTGCTCATCGCCATCCTCGACAGCGGCGTGGATCCCGGCATCGCGGGGCTGCAATCCACCACCCGCGGCGAGAACAAGATCCTTGACGTGCGCGACCTGTCGGGCGAGGGCAACGTGCCCCTCACCGGCAACGCCGACGGCACCTGGACGGGTGTGCTGCGCGAGCTGCCCTTCGGCACCATGCCGCAGGCCGACTTCAACGGCAACGGCACCAACCGCGACAGCTTCCGCATCGTGGTGGCGCGCGACAGCGCGGGCTGGAAGGCGCGCATCGACGCCAACGGTGACGGCTCGCTGGACGACGAACCCTGGCTGCGCGATTTCCTGGTGCACCGGGAGACCTTTACCTTCGCAAGCGCGCGGGTCGCGCGCGGGCACGGCCCCATCACCGCGGCGTTCAACCTGGCGGAGGAGAATGGCCGTCCGCTCGTGGCCGTCTACCTCGACACGTCGGGACATGGCTCCCACGTGGCCGGTATCGCCTCGGGCTACAACATCTACGGCGTGAGCGGATTTCACGGCGTCGCCCCGGGGGCGCAGATCATCGGGGTGCGCATCGCCGACAATGCGCGCGGCAACGTCTCCACCACCGGCTCCATGGCGCGTGGCATGGAGTACGCCTGGCGTTTTGCGCAGGAACGCCGGATGCCGCTGGTGATCAACCTTTCCTTCGGCGTGGGCAATGCCGACGAGGCGCGCGCCACCATCGACTCGATCGTGGACGCGTTCCTCGTGCTGCATCCGGACGTGTTCTTCGCCATCGCGGCGGGCAACGACGGTCCGGGCACCTCCACCATCGGGATGCCCGGCTCCTCGGCGCGCGCCATGACCGTGGGCGCGGCGTACCCGGGCGCGTTCGGCACCCTCCAGTACAGTACGCCCGACGATGTCATCGCCTGGTTCAGCTCGCGCGGCGGCGAGCTGTCGAAGCCCGACATTCTTGCGCCCGGCGTCGCCTACTCGACCATCCCCGCCTGGCAGATCGGCGAAGAGGTCAAGGGCGGCACGTCGATGGCGTCGCCCCACATCGCCGGCCTGGCCGCCGACCTCATCTCGGCGATGATGCAGGAGCACCAGGCGTGGACCGCCGCGTCGCTCATGCAGGCGCTGCGCGCCACGGCGCGCCCGCTGCCGGGACTGACGAGCATCGACGAGGGGCCCGGCATGGCCCGGATCGAGCCGGCGTACGAGTGGTTGCGCGGGGGACACGTGGTCGCGCGCTATCGCATCGAGGCGCTACCCCACGACGCCGGCCCAACACGGTCCGGCATGATGCCGGCCGGCAACGGGCACGACGCTGCGCCCATGACGCGCACCCCGCGTCCGCCGGGCGCGTATCGCCGTGATGGACTCGCCCCGGGTGACACGGTCCAGCGGTTCCGGGTTTCCGAGCTGCTGCCGCCAGGCCGCCACGTCGCCACGTCGCCGGGCTTCCGATTGGCGAGCGATGTACCCTGGCTGCATCTCCCGTCGACAACCGCCGCCATCAACGCGCAGACCGGCTCGGCGCTGGTTGAAGTGCATTACGACCGCGCCGCACTGGCGCAGCCGGGCCGCTACATCGGTACCGTCACCGCGGTGAGTACCGCCGACTCCTCCGCGGGTCCGGCCTTCACGCTCACCAGCACGATCATCGTCCCGGTGGACGGCGGCGTGACGGTGCACCGGCAATCGATTCCGGGCGGGCAGGCGGCGCGCTATTTCGTCCGCGTGCCTGGAGGCTCGGGCGGCCTGGGGGGCCGGATGTCGCTTCCCGACACCTTGCGCCGGGGCACCCTCTATTTCTTCGAGCCGAGCGGCCAGCCGGCGCGCGGCGTGAAGAGCGAAGACGTCGGCGGACAGAACGGCAGGACGGCGACGATCAACATTCTCGCCGACGACGCGGTGCCCGGAGTGTGGGAAATGGTGGTGCAGGCGCTGCCGGGCGCGGACCTGGTCTTCGATCTCGACGCGCGCGTCTCGCCGGTGCGCCGCGCGATGCCCGGCGGGATGACCGGCATCGGCGCGCTGAACCTGGGCTCGGCCACCGATACCACGATGGACGTCACGGTGGATCTCATCGGCGCGGCGCGGAGCGAAGACATCACCATCGAGAACGGCGCCGCCGTGCGCCGGCCGCTCGTCGTCCCCGAGTGGGCGACGACGCTCGTCGTCGAGGTCGAAGTCGCCCCCGAGACGTGGGACCAGCTCACCGACTTCGCCATCACCGCCTTCGATTCGGCCGGCGCGCAGCTCGGCAACGCCGCGATGACCTATCCTGTGTTCCGGCTGGCGGTGAACCTCCCCGAAGACCGGCCCGCCCGCTTTACCACGACGATCGACCTCTTTCCGGCGTTCGCGGATCCGGCGCCGCCGGCACGCGTGGCCGCGCACGTCCGCATGCGCTTCGAGGGCGCGCCGCGGCAGGTGATCGCGCCGGCGCCGCTGCGCCTGCGCGCGGGAGGCGGGACCATCCTGCCGCTGCCCGGCATGACGCCGTTCGATGCGCCGTCCGGATGGCAGCCGGTGGTGCGGGTGCGCGCCGGCGCGGGGCGCGACCCATTCGCTTCCACCCAGCTGGTCACGATGCCGGCGGGGCGCTGATGAGCAGGACCATCCGGATTGCGTCGGGGCAGGGATTCTGGGGCGACTGGCTCGAGGCGCCGGTGCGCCAGGTCGAGGGCGGTCCCATCGACTACCTGATGATGGACTACCTCGCCGAAGTCACGATGTCCATTCTCCAGAAGCAGAAGGAGCGCGACCCGAAGCTGGGATTCGCGCGCGACGTGGTGCCGCTGCTGGAGCGGATCCTGCCGATGATTGTCGAGCGCAACATCCGCGTGACCACCAACGCCGGCGGCGTGAACCCCGACGGCTGCGCCGAGGCCATCGCGGCCGCGGCGCGCGCGCGCGGGCTCGGCGGAAAGCTGAAGATCGGGATCGTGACGGGCGACGATATCCTGGACCGGCTCGACGACCTGATCGCGCGCGGCGTGCCGCTCGCCGACATGGAATCCGGGCGGCCGCTGTCGGACATCCGCGACCAGGTCGTGAGCGCCAATGCCTACCTCGGCGCGTGGCCGGTGGTGGAGGCGTTGAAGCAGGGCGCGCAAGTGATCGTCACCGGCCGCGTGACCGACACCGGCCTCACGCTCGCGCCCATCATCCACGAGTTCGGCTGGCGCGGGCACGACTGGAACCTGCTGGCCGCGGGGACGATCGCCGGCCACATCAACGAGTGCGGCGCGCAGTGTTCGGGCGGCAACTACCTCGCGGGCTGGCCCACGGTGCAAGGCCTCGAGGACGTGGGGTACCCGATCATCGAAGCCGGCGCCGACGGCACCTTTACCGTCACCAAGCACCCGAACACCGGCGGTACCGTCACCATCGAGAGCATCACCGAGCAGCTGCTGTATGAAATGGGCGATCCCCATGCGTACATCACGCCCGACTGTGTTGCGGACTTCACCAGCATCCGGCTCGAGCAGCAGGCCACCGACCGGGTGCGGGTCTTCGGCATCACCGGCAAGCCCGCGACCGAATTTCTCAAGGTGAGCATTGCGTACCGGTTCGGCTTCAAGGCCGTCGGCACGCTGGTCTACTCGTGGCCCGACGCGTACGCCAAGGCCCGCGAGGCCGATCGGGTGCTCCGCGCGCGGCTCGAGCGGCTGGGCCTGACCTACGACGAGATTCTCACCGAGTACGTCGGCGTCAACGCGACCCATGGCCCGCTCGCCGGCGAGCCGGCGAAGGACATTGCCGAGGTGCAGCTGCGCGTCGGCGTGCGCTCGCCCGATCGCGCGGTGGTCGAGCGCTTCACGCGCGAGCTGGCGCCGCTGATCCTGAACGGGCCGCCGAGCGTGACGGGATTCGCGGGGGGAAGGCCCAAGGTCGAAGAGATCGTCGCCTACTGGCCCGCGCTGGTCCCCAAGGGGGAGATTCGGCCCGAGGTCCGCGTGGTGACGGCGTAGGGCATGCTGAGTCCGGCGCAGCTCCAGATCCTCACCGACCAGCGCACGGTCGTACGGCGCACCATGGCCCAGGGCCGCCGGTGGTTGCTGCGCAGCGTGTTGATGCTCGTGGTGGCCGCCGTCGCGGGGTATCGCGGCGGGCAGATGAACGTGGTGATTGCGATTGCGATGGTGGTCCTCGCAGCGCTGTGTTTTTCCCTGGGCCGCTCCCTGCGAAAGTCGGCGGCGGAGAGTCTGAAGAAGATCGAGCTGATGGAGAAAACATGATCACGTTTCGACGTTTCGACGCTTCGACGCTTCGACGGCCTTCATGAAGCGCCGACTCGTTGACATCGCCTATGCGCGTTCCGGCGACAAGGGCGATACCGCCAATGTGGGCCTGGTCGTGCGCGACCCGAAGGACTATCCCGCGCTGGTGCGCGAGGTGACGGCGGCGCGCGTGAAGGCGCACTTCAAGGGCATGATCACCGGTGACGTGGAGCGCTTCGAGCTGCCCAATCTCAACGCGCTCAACTTCCTGCTGCACGGCGCGCTGGGAGGCGGCGGGACGATCTCCCTCAAGACTGACGCGCAGGGGAAGACGATGAGTACGGCCCTGTTGCGGATGGAAGTAGAGCTGTGACCGAGTCGCCAGGTCGGCAAGTCGCCAAGGGTGATCCGCGCGTGCTCGTGAACGTGGAGGGTGGCATCATGACCCTCACCCTCAACCGGCCCGAGAAGAAGAACGCGATCGACATCCGGATGATCGGCGAGCTGAAGGCCGCCATCCAGGCCGCCGACCTCGACGCGAACGTGAAGATCGTCGCGCTGCGCGGGGCGGGGAAGGATTTCTGTGCCGGGCTCGACCTCCACGAGCTGCTGGAGTCGGCCGACCTGCCGCCCGAGCAGAACGAGCAGCGCGCGTGGGATCTCGGCGAGGTCTTCGTGCAGCTGCGCCGGCTGCCCAAGGTCACCGTCGCGCTCGTCGAGGGCCGGTGCCTGGCCGGCGGCTGCGGGCTCGCGACGGCGTGCGACCTGGTCCTCGCGAGCAGCGCGGCGCAGTTCGGGTATCCCGAGATCAACCGCGGCTTCGTCCCCGCGATGGTCATGACGATGCTGCGCCGCCTGGTGGGCGAGAAGGTGGCGTTCGACCTGGCGGCGACCGGACTGCTGATCGACGCCGCGGAAGCGCAGCGGCTGGGCCTGATCTCGCGCGTCCTGCCGGCCGAGTCGTTCGCGGCGGGCGCGGCCGGCGCGCTGACGACGATGGCCTCGCTCTCGGCGTCGGCGCTCGCGCTCACCAAGCAGCAGTTCTACCAGCTCGATGGCATGGGCTTCGAGGAGGGCATTCGCCTCGGCGCCAAGGTGAACGCGGTCTCCCGGGCCACGCCCGACTTCAAGGCCGCGATCGCGCAGTTTCTCCGGAAGTGAGCACCGCCGTCAGCCCCTGGACCATCGCGAAGTACGCGCTCGCGCTCGCCGGGCTCGCCCTCGTCGTCAGCGCGCCGAGGCTCGGCGTGCCGTGGCTCGGCTACGTCGGCCTTGCCTGCATCATTGCCGCGTTCGTCCTCCGGCTGAAATTCCGGGTTTCGCGTCACGGCGAGTAGCGCGCTTCTGCTTGCGGCGGCAGCACCCTTCGGCAACCTTTGACCCACGCAATGACTGCCTCCACCGCCAAATGTGCCCACTGCGGCGCCGCGCTGATCGGTGACGCGGCCTTCTGCCAGGTCTGCGGGAAAGCCACCGGGGTCACCCCGGCTCCCGCCCCGGACCCATCGGACACGATCACCCGGCTTCAGGCCGCCCTCGAGGGGCGCTACACCGTGGAGCGCGAGGTTGGCCGCGGCGGGATGGCGACCGTCTACCTGGCGCAGGACGTCCGCCACGACCGGCGCGTCGCCATCAAGGTGCTGCTGCCCGAGCTGGCGGCGAGCGTCGGGGGCGACCGCTTCATCCGCGAGATCCGCGTCGCCGCCAAGCTCCAGCATCCCCACATCCTGACGCTCTACGATTCGGGCGACGCCGGCGGGCTCCTGTATTACGTCATGCCCTTCGTCGAGGGCGAGTCGCTGCGCGACAAGCTCAACCGCGAGAAGATGCTGCCGGTGGACGAAGCCCTCGGCCTCATCATCGAGATCGCGGAGGCGCTGGGCTACGCGCATGCGCAGGGCATCGTGCACCGCGACATCAAGCCCGAGAACATTCTCCTCTCCAACGGCCACGCGCTGGTCGCCGACTTCGGCATCGCGCGCGCGGTGATCGCCGCCGAGGGGAACAAGCTCACGCAGACCGGTACCGCGGTCGGCACGCCGATCTACATGAGTCCCGAGCAGGCGATGGGCGAGGACGTCGGCCCGACGGCCGATCTCTACAGCCTGGGCTGCATGGCCTTCGAGCTGCTGACGGGCGAGCCGCCGTTCACCGGCGCGAATGCGCGCGCGATCATGGCACGGCACACGATGGAGCTGCCGCCCGGCATTCGCCTGGTGCGCGACTCGGTGCCGGAGGAGGTGGAAGAAGCGGTTCTCTGGACCCTCGCCAAGGTTCCCGCCGACCGGCCGAAGAACGCGGCGCAGTTCATCGACGCACTCGCGACGCCGCTCGGCGCCACGACGCCGCGGCTGTCGGTCATGCGTTCGCGGGTGACGACGAATCCCCGTTTGACCGGCATGCGCCGAGCCGTCCGGGTGCCGGTGTGGCGCCGGGCGCCGGTGCTGATCGCGGCGGCCCTGGTCGTGCTGCTGGCGGGCGGCCTCGCCGCCTGGAAAGCGCGCAGTGGCGCGCGCGGCCCGGCTGACGCCACCCGGGCCAGGATCGCCGTCATGTACTTTGATGACCAGAGCCGCTCGCGGGACCTCGGCTATCTCGCCGATGGGCTGACCGAAGGCCTCATCAACACGCTGCGGGAGGTATCGGGACTCAGCGTGGTGTCCGCCGGTGGCACGGCGCCGTACCGTGGATCGAGCGTCACGAGCGACAGTATTGCCCGAGCGCTCGGCGTGGGGACCATCGTGCGCGGCACGGTGGAGCGTGACGGCGCCAATGTGCTGGTGACACTGCGGCTGCTGGAGCCCGACGGCACGACCTACAGCCACGCCACGTTCAGCACTCCGTCCGGCAACCCGATTGCCATCCGCGATACGCTCACCGCGAAAGCCGCGGAGCTGATCCGCCGCCGCGTGGGTGTAGAGGTCAAGCTGAACGAGCAGCGCGCGGCCACCA
Source organism: Gemmatimonadota bacterium (assembly GCA_043735145.1). Taxonomy (GTDB): domain Bacteria; phylum Gemmatimonadota; class Gemmatimonadetes; order Gemmatimonadales; family JACORV01; genus DASXPG01. The sequence goes on from JAYTEN010000312.1 coordinate 7,230, forward strand.
GGAGTCCCGATGCGTGGGCGCTGGTGCAGCAGGGTGAAGGCATGCTGCGACGGATGGACTCGCTGGCGGCGACCGGCGATACGGCGGGCGAGGCGCGCGCGTGGGGCGCCTCCGACAGCATGCTGATGCGGGCCGAGAGCCTCGACGCACAGTGGCCCGAGCCGGTCATCATGCGCGGGTCGCTGGCTTACCGGCGCTCGCGCCACGGCGGCGACAAGGCCGCGGTGGCGCGCTGGATCGGCGCCGGCCTGGGTCACGCCGAGCGCGCGATCGCGCTCGATGCCCGGAACCCCGACGCCCTGGAGTTGCGCGGAACCTTGCGGTACTGGAAATGGCTCAATGAGCTGGAGCCCGACTCGTCCCGCGCGGCGGGCCTGCTCAAGGACGCAGAGGCCGACCTGGAGTCCGCGACGAGGGTGCGGCCCTCGCAGGCGGGCGCCTGGGCGACGCTGTCGCATCTCTATTATCAGACGGCGGACAAGGGCGGGACGGACATCAACTTCGCCGCGCGCAATGCCTGGAACGCCGACGCGTACCTGAGCAACGCCGACGTCATCCTGTCGCGGCTCTTCCTCTCGTCCTATGACCTGAAGGAATTCCCGTCGGCGCGGAAGGCGTGCGATGACGGCGTGCGCCGCTTCCCGGCCAACTGGCGCTTCACCCAGTGCCGCCTGATGATGCTGACCACCGAGGCCGCGACCGCGGCCGGCGTCACCGACGCCTGGCGACTCGCCGACTCGATGCGGGTGCTCTCGCCGCCGCGGGACACCGCCTTCAACCGCCTCGCGGCCAACCTCTTTGCCGCGGCGGTGCTGGCGCGCGCCGGGCAGGCCGACAGCGCCCGCCGGGTCGCGGGCCGGTCGTTAGGCAATGCCGACGTGGACGCCACCCACGACCTCGCGTTCCGGGCGGCGTTCGTCTACACGCTGCTGGGCGATACCACCGCCGCCATCAACCAGCTCAAGGTCTACTTCAACTCCAATCCCTCGAAGCGTCAGCCCATGGCCGCCGATGCCGGGTGGTGGTTCCGCCCCATCGAGAGCACCCCGGCGTTCCGGCAGCTGGTGGGAGCTGCAAGTCGCTGAACCGGGCGGAGCTGGGCGTTCGGCGCCTTGGCTCCCAGGGAACGGAAAATGCAGTAAATTGATGGACCAGCTTCTTTACTCCCTTACCCCCGGTGGGAAACGATGCGCGCTCGCTACATCGCTGTAGTCAGTTGTTGCCTCATGGCAGCGGCTTGTGCCGACCGTACCACACAACCGCCCGAGGCCATCGCGCTTCCGCTGTCGCCGCAGTCGGTGGTGTCCTGCCCCACTCCGGGGGCCCTCGGCAACCTGGTCGAGGCGGTGCTATCGAGCGGCAGCAACCGCACCACTGCGTTGACACAGCTGGCGCAGGTCGTACAGCTCGCCGGCCAGGAGTTCCCCAACATTCCGGCCGCGCGCACCCAGGCTTTTGCGCTGCTGACGTTCCTGCTCGACAAGTACCGGGCGGGGAGTCTCATCGGCGGCCAGTCAGCGCAGACGCAGGCAACGTTGCAACAGCTGCTCAACGGCATTCTCTGCGTGGTGGGCCTGCAGCCGGCGTTCGGCACCGGTTCGCTCGGGAACGACGGCGCGGCGGCCTTCATCTATCCGTCGACGGCGGACACGACGGTCGTGACCCAGACGCAATGGGCCGGCATGAAGGTCCCGGCGGGCAGCGTGACGGAACCGACGGTCGTGACCGTCCAGCGCCTTCCCGACAGCCCGGGCCCGCTGATCACCCCGCTCGATCAGTATCCGCTCTTTTACGAGTTCCATTCCTCGTCGGGTACCCCGTTCATTCATGACCTGACGGTCGCGGTCTGCCAGGCGGCGAACATCACGGCGCCCGATCCGACGCGCCTGCGCGTGGCGCACAACGTCGGCGGCGTCGCCGTCATCACGCCGCTCGCGCCCGTCACGTTCCTCGATTGCAGCAATGCGCCGCTCGCGTCGGCGCCCTCGACGTGGGGCTTCGACCTCGCCCGCGCCGGCAACGCGCTGCGCCGGGGAATCGGCTCCGTGCTGCTGCCGCAGCGCCTCCTCGCGGCCCCGATGTTCGCGACCGGTGGCGTCGGCGGCACGGTCAAGGAATTCAGCCCCTTCGGCACCGTCGATACCCTGGGATCGATCACCAACTCATCGGTGATCGAAGTGCACGGCCTCCCCAACGGCCCGGCCAACGTTTCTCCGGCGGTCATCATTCGGACCCCGACGGGGCGCCCGATGGTGGGCATTCCCGTGACCTTCGTCCTGACGTCCGGCGGTGGGTCGCTGGCCGGTGGCAGCACCGTGACCAACGCCAACGGTATCGCGACTGCCGGCGTGTGGACGATGGGACCGGTCAAGGGCTGCAGCAGGGCGCTCGCCACGGCGACGATGCCTCCGGGCTCGGGCCTGACCCGCAATCCGATCCTGTTCTATGGCTGCGCGCGCATTCCCTGAGTAAAGTGGGGAAGTGGGAAAGTGGGGAAGGCTCCGACTAGTCGGAACCTTCCCCACTTT
>JAYTEN010000313.1:0-1969 GCA_043735145.1 Gemmatimonadota bacterium
AAAACGGCTACAAATACAGCAGCCACCTCTGCCCCGGCTACGGTCCCACTATACGGGGATCCGCCATCGCCTGGGTGGGTGGCTTATGTATGCTGCAAGTAACAATAGTCGGTTACGCCGGTAACGCAAGGGCCCAAGGCTGAAAGCTGAAGCGCCTTCAGCCTTTAGCCTTGCAGCCGTCGCCCGTCAGCGGTCAGGCAACCGCGGCCCGAACCTCGCGTCGGCGGGCCCAACGCACCACTCGAACGAGCGCCTTTGCCGCGAGCGTCGCGAGCAGCACGAGCACTAGCGGCGGCAGTCCCAAGCGCAGGATCCCCATGAAGCCGATCCCGCCGAGTGCGGGCGGCGGCTGGCTCGCATCGAGCGCGCGCAGCAGGGCATTGATTTCGCCCCGGGTGGCAATGCGTGAGGCGCCCTGGTAGGAGCGGGGAAAGCGCACGAACGCGGCCGTCCCCGCGCGGTCCACGCCCACCACGACCCCGGCGCCACCGTGATCCTCGTCGGTGCCGATGTTGAGCACCCAGACGCCGCCGTCGGTCCAGGTCTTCGGCACGCCGAAGACGTTGCTCTCGCCGGTGCGCTCGAAGCTCAGCGGCACCGAGCGCCGCTGGCCGTCCACGAGGCCTTCGGCGGTGCCGGTCAGCGCCATGCCCTGCGGCGTGCCGTGATGGAAGGTCCGGGCGAAAACGAAGGCGCCGCCGGTGGGGCGGACCTCGATGGTGATCCAGGGCGGGCCGGCCAGCGCGGGCGCGGCGACCGATACGGCAACGGCGAGGAGGACGGTGAGGCGCTTCATGGCAATCTCCGGTGAAGGTCCGGAGATTGGATGCCTGGGAGGGCGGCGGGGTTTAGACCCCTAGCTGCGCGTGATCCGGTAGATGGTTCCCGTGTGCACGACCAGGTATACCTCGCCCATTCCATCCACACCGAACGAGCTCACCGGTCCGGGCGAGCCGATGCTCCAGCTCCGGTGTTCGGTCGCCGCGCCGTTCACATAACGAAAACTGCGCAGCCATCCGCCGCAGTAGTCGCTGTAGAGGTACTGGCCTGCCAGGATCGGGGCCGCGTGACCCCGGTACACCACGCCGCCCGTCACCGAGCAGCCATTGCCGTGATCGTACTCGGCTACAGGCAGCACGAGGCCCTGCCGGGAGCACGCCGGATTCACGAAGCAGTGCGCGCCTTCCATGGTGCGCCATCCGTAGTTGAGACCGGAGTCGCTCGCCGGCGCGACGTCGATCTCCTCCCACGACCCCTGGCCCACGTCGGCGATGTAGATGAGGCCCGAGTCGAAGGCCACCCGCCATGGATTGCGCAGGCCGAGGGCCCACATGCTCACGCGTGCCGGCGTCGAGGCCACGTCGATGCGGAGGATCTTGCCGAGCTGCGAGTTCCGGTTCTGTCCGTTGCCGTGCGGATCGGCGGCCGAGCCGCCGTCGCCCATGCCGACGTAGAGCGCGCCGTCGGGCCCGAAGAGCACGTGCCCGCCGTTGTGATTGGCGTAGGGCTGGCTCACGAGGAGCAGCTGCCGTTCGCTGGAGGCGTCGGCGGTGTCGCCCGAGGGGACGGCGTGGAACTCGGCCACGTGCGTGTCGCCGTGGCGATCGGTGTAGTCCACGAAGAACCGGCCGTTGGTGGCGAAGTCGGGATGAAAGGCGAGGCTGAGCAGTCCGCGCTCGCCGCCGCTTCCGACGCGGGCGGTGATGTCGAGCCACGGGCGCGGGGCGACCTGCCCGTCCCTGATCACGCGGATGCGCCCCGCCTGCTCGACCACGAAGATGCGCGGGTCGCCGGCCGGGGCGGTCAGGTGCACGGGACTCTCGAGACCCGTCGCGACCTGCTCCAGCCGCACGCCGGCGGTGTCGGCGGTAGGCGGCAGCGTTATCGTGCTGGCCCGGTCGGTGAGCCGCGAGACACCGTATCCGGCCACGAGGAGCAGTGCGCTCGTGAGCATGGCTATCCAGACGAT
>JAYTEN010000314.1:0-2330 GCA_043735145.1 Gemmatimonadota bacterium
GGCGTTGCTCATGCCGGGCCCCGGTTCCTGGTCTCGAACGATTCTCATGGAATGCACGACCCAAAGATGGGGACTGGCAACGGGGTCGGAAAGTGGGAAAGTGGGCCCCACCTTCACACCGACTAGATTTCAGCCGTGCGCACCGTCCTCCGCATCGTCGCGGCCACTGCCGCCGTGCTCGCCATCGCCGCGCTGCTGGCGAAGCGCGCCGGCGAGCGCGGACCGGTGCGGGCCGACGCGCCAGTCGCCGGTCCGATCAGGGTGTTGCCGCCCGACAGCGTGATCACCGGTCCGGTGGACGCCGAGTCCACCGTCGGCGCCTACGTGCTCCGGGTGTTTCGCGACACCGTGGCGGGCGACAAGATCGTTGACATCAAGCAGAACGGGCACCGCGTGTTCGCGGTGCGGGCCGCCGATGCGCGGTTCGAGCTCGCGGGCCGCGACCTGAACGGCGACCGGACCCCCGACGTCGTGATCCAGATATTTTCGGGCGGCATGCATTGCTGCTCGCAGGCGACCGTGCTCGAGCTGGGGACGACGCTGCGCAAGCTCGGGGTCATTGACGGCGCCGACGGCGACATCACGTTCGAGGATCTCGACAACGACGGTGTGCCCGAGGCCCGGGTCGGCGACTTCCGGTTCGCCTACTGGCGCGACTACGCCTTCGCCGAGACGCCGGTACCTGACGTGGTGCTGGCATGGCGCGGCGGCCAGTACCGGCCGGCGTGCGACTTGATGAAGGAAGACCCGCCGACGCCCGCGATGCTCGCGCGCCGGGCGCGCGAACTCACGCGGGACTGGTCCGAGGGAGATCCGCCGGCCGCCTTCTGGGGCTATGTCGTGGATCTGATCTACGCCGGGCACCCGGACGCGGCGTGGCGGTTTTTTGACCGTGCCTGGCCGGCGGCGATCAGCGGCAAGGCCGAATTCGCCGCCGACCTGCGCGAAAAGCTGCGCGGCAGCCCCTGCTGGAGCCCTCCGCCAGCGGGCGGCAGCGCGATCTAGCTATCTTTGCTGCAGGCTGAAAGCTCAAGGCTCAAAGAGTTTTCAAGCGTTCAGCCCTCAGCTTTCAGCCAGTTTTTTGAAAATCGCTCAGGAGCGCTCCGTGGAATCAGTGCCCGTCATTGCGCGCGGCCATAACGTGGCCGTCTTTCTTCCTCCCGTCACGGAGGCAGCTCTTCCCCTCCTGTCAGCCGCTCCCCGGCGGCCGATGCTGATCCTGACCGCCGACGCCGACCGCGCCGTGGCGCTCTCGCACGGCCTCGACGGCGGCTTTGCCGTGTCCAGCCTCACGCGCGCGCAACAGCGCTTTGGCGCCGCCATTCCCGACATCGTCCTCATCGGCGTCCTCGACGCCATGGCCCTGCTGCGCCGCTCGGCGCTGTCGCCGTCCGCGTTTGGCGCGGTGGTCATTGCCTGGCCCGAGCAGCTCGACGAGGAAGGCGAGCAGGGGCTCGAGTCGGTCATGTCGGAGTGCGACAAGGACGCCCAGCGCATCATTTTCACCAGCCAGACAGGCCCGGCCACCGCTCGCCTGGTCGAGCGTTATGCGTTCAAGGCCATGACCTACGGGTTCCCCTCCACCGAGGCGCCCGCTGCCAGTCCCGTCAGCGTCGGCGCGGCGCGCTACGTCGTCAGCCGCCTGAGCCAGCTTGCCGACACCCGGCGCCGGATTCTCGACGCCCTCAATCCCGCCAGCGACGACCAGGTCGTGATCGCCACCGCGCCCGAAAGCCGCGAGGCGGCGGCGGCATTGATCGCGCGAGCCGGCAACCAGCCGCCGGTGATCGTGGCCGAAGCCCACCAGGTCCCCTGGCTGCGCAGTCTCTTCACACCCCTGTCGCACCTGCCCCTGTCCACCAGCGCCGATGCCGCCGACCAGCGGGCCGAAAAACTGCGCGGCCGCATCGCGCGCGTGGTCGAAAGCGAGAACCTGGATCGCGAGCTGTTCATCGTATCGGCGCTGTTCGAGCGCTACGATCCGGCGCTCGTGGCGGCCGGCCTGCTGAAGCTGGTGGCCGGACAGGGCGGCACCCCGGTGACCCGTTCGGCGCCCCCGGAGATTGCTGCCGCGTCCTCGGCCGTGCCTTCGTTTGCGAAGGTCTGGGTCGGCGTGGGCCGCAAGGACAACGTGAAGCCGGGGGACCTGGTCGGCGCGATCGTGAACGAGGCGAAGGTGCCGGCCGACTCGCTAGGCAAGATCGACGTGCGCGATCTCTTCTGCCTGGTCGAAGTGCGGGCCGAGCAGGCCGAAAAGCTGGCCCTCGGGCTGACCGGGGTGCAGCTGCGGGGGCGCCGCCTGACGGCGCGCGTGGACCGCGGCCCGGGGC
>JAYTEN010000315.1:0-3995 GCA_043735145.1 Gemmatimonadota bacterium
ACGCCGGCGCCAGTCGTCCGTAGAGCTCGCCGTTCACGAAGTTGGCGCAGCGCACGAGGAAGATGCCGACGGGGCCGGCGATCGTGATGGCGTCCACCAGCCGTCGCCACTGGATGCCGCGCCGGTGCGCGAACCACGCCGAGGCCGCGATCACCCCGAGCAGGCCCCCGTGGAATGACAGCCCGCCCTCCCACACGCGCAGCAGCTCGCCCGGATGCACGAGGAGCCGGTGGTCGTAGAAGACCGCGTACCCGAGCCGGCCGCCGACCAGCACGCCCGCGACCAGCCAGCCGATGAGGTCGCTCACGGCATGCTTGGTGAGCGCGACGAAGCCATCGCGGCCCATCCGGTCGAGCAGCCACCCCCCGGCGATGAATCCCGCGAGGTAGCCGAGGCCGTACCAGCGGACCTGCACCGGACCCAGGTGCAGGGCGACCGGGTCCCAGCCCGGAAACGGAATCTCGGCGAAGAGTGGATAGGTCATGTGAGGCGGCGCGCGCCCCCGAAGGAACGCGCGCCGCATGAAGCTAGACGGGCAAGTGGAGCCGCGCCAGTTAGTGGTCCCGCTCGTCGCCGTTGTGGTCGTCATCCTCGAACGCCTTCACGGAGTTCTGGATGTTGTTGTCGACCAGCGACTTGTTCGCACCACCCACACCCGCGGTCGCGGGGTTGATCAGCGGCCCGGTCGCGCCGGTGCGGAACCAGATCGACGGATCGATCCGGACCGTGAGGTTGGCGACGCTGGTAGCCGCGATGACGAGAGGCGGCTGGATGCTCTCCTCAGCCTCGAAGTCCACATCCGTCGTGTACGTGAAGGGCGTACCGTTGTAGAACCCGGTCACGCGGATGCTGGTGCTCGTCGGCCAGGCGGGGTTGGCGGCCCGGAAGGCGCTGTCGCTCGAACCGGTGCCGATCTTGTGGACGTTCAGCTCAATCGACGTGTAGGTCCCGGCCGGCACTGCGATCGACACGGCCGTGGCGGCGCCCGGCGTGAGCGGGAGTGTGACCAGCCGCGCACCGGCCTCGAACTCCTCGCAATCGTCAGTGGAATTGTCGTTGTCGCAGGTCGTCACGCCCTCGCTATGGAGCTCGATCTTGCGCGCCACGACTTCGACCTTGGTGATGATCAGGGTATTGGTGCCGTCAACGATGACGAGCGAGTCCCCAAGTGAGGCCACCAGGTTGGACGAGAAAAGGGCCGCGCCCGCCGGCGCGACGCCGGCCGGCCGCACGCCCGCGAAGGACAGGCCTACTTGCCTGGCCACGGGAGCCGTCGAGTCGCCACAGCCGACGGCGACTGCCATCGCGATGGAAGCTACCAGGATTCGCTTCGCTGACATCGGTTCCTCCTTAGACTATGGACCAGCACCCTGCCGCCCACGCCGTTATGGTGAGCGCACACCTAATCTCGCGTAGTCGCCGAAGTGGCGCCGTGATACACGGGGGGGTACGGGGGTAGTCCCCGTCACGCCAATCCCGGGCAGCAGTGACCCAGGTCACAGGCGGGCACGGATTGATATCGTTTTGTCATGTCGGGGCGACGGCGGTCAGCGCAGCAGATCCCGTTTCGCGAGGGCGCTTTCGGGGAGGCGGAAGGGGAAATGCGTGCCGAACACGAAGCGCTCGTGTCCGACCGTCCGATGGAGATGCTGCAGGTGATCTTCGGGCGCGCCCCAGATCCAGCTGATGTCCCAGCGGATGCGCGCCGACTCGTCAGGCGTGGAGCCCCAGTGCACCTCTTCGACGATGGCGCGGTCGGCGTTCGTCACCAGCAGCTGGACGCCGGGATGCGAGCGCACGGCGTGGCGGACATCGGCGCCGATGAGATCGGCCGCGACGTCAAGACGGCTGCGCTGCCGGCCGTCTTCCAGGCGCATCGTCAGCAGCAGCACCAGGCCCGACTCGGCGCATGCCGCGGTGAGCTCCGCCATCGCGCTGCCCGCCGCGGCGAAGCCGTGGTGCGAGGGATAGGTGCGCACCGCGGGACAGCGCTCGCGACGCGCGCGCTCGAGCTCGACCTCCCAGCCCGGCCAGGCGGGATTGATCGCGGGCACCGGCAGCAGCGTCTGCCGGAAGCCGTCAAGGAGGACGAACAGCTCGTCGTTGCCGGCGGCGCAGTCGCGATACCAGATGCTCGGGAGGTACCCCGTCCACGCCAGGTCGATGCCGAGGCGCTCCATGTCCGCGACGAGCCGGCCCGGCGTCGGGTTGGGGAGTGCGCGGAAGGGATAGGAGCCCACGAGGGCGTTGTGGTCTGTCGTCATCCAGTCGCCCCGTCGCCGAGTGGCCCAGTCGCCAGGTCGCCCAGTCCGAACATTCGTGCCGCGTTCTGCCATCGTATGGCCGCCCTGTCGGCGGCGGTCAATCCCATCGCTTCCAGCGCGCGGAGCTTCGCGAGGCCGGTGTCCATGGTCAGGTCCGTCCCCCACAACATGCGGTCCGGCCCCACGCACTCGAGGCAGAGCTCGAGCATGCCGCGATCGACGCCGCTGCCGGAGAGATCCACGTGAACGTTAGGCACATCGGGCAGCGCGCGCAACGAGTGCGCCCAGTCACCGCCGCCGCCGATGTGGGCCAGGATGAACTCGGCGTCGGGGTGTCGCCCGGCGAGCTCGATGAGGTCGAGCGCGTCCGAGATCTCCTGCCCCGGGACCTCGCCGCGGCGGTGCTGCCAGATGTGCTGGAGCACCGGCGCGCCGTGGCGGGCCGCCTGCTCGCAGATCGGATCGAGGAGCGCGTCACCGGCCCGGCGGCTCGCCGCGAGCTTGATGCCGACCGCGCCGGCGCGGGCGCCCGCTTCGATCTCCTCGAGCGCGTGGTCGGTAAAATTCGGGTTCACGGTGGTGTAGCTGCGCACCCGCCCGCCGCTCGCGGCCTCGATCGCCCGCATGGCCTCGTTGCCCTCCCGCACATCGTCGGGCGAGGGAAAGTAGGTCGGCGACGTGGTGCCCCAGCTGCCGAGGATTGACGCGATGTGCACGGTGATGCCGATACGGTCGCCGTAGTGCAGGCGGCGCGCGTTGGACTCGCGCCAATCGGCGCGCCCGCCCTGCGCATGCTGGAAGTGCACGTGCACGTCCACCAGCGGCCCGGTTCCGGCGAGCGGCGTCATGCGCCGGCCTCCGACAGGGCATCGCGCGCGATATCGATGGTGATGCGCACCTCGTCCTCCCCGTGGGCCAGTGACGGAAAGTTGTAGGCTCCGCGCTTGAGGAGGAGGCCGCGCGACACGCAGGCGAGCAGGAAGCGGCGCTCGACGCCGGGATCGGCAAAGCGCAGAAACTGCATCGGTCCGATGCCGCAGAGCCGCACCATGGCCGACCCGCGCACCAGCTGGTCGAGCGCGCGGAACAGCGCGCCGCCGACGCGATCGATGTGCCGCGCGACGTCCTCGCGTTCCCAGACGTCGAGCACCGCCGCCGCCGCGGCCAGGGACACGTACTCCGTCGCCAGGGTGGAGGAAATCCAGGTCTCGCGCATCCGCGCCATCAGCTCCGCGCGCCCGGCCACGGCCGCGAGCGGAAAGCCGTTGGCCATCGCCTTGCCGAGAACCGCGAGATCCGGCGTCACGCCCCAGGCCTGTGCCGCTCCGCCGCGCGCGAGCCGGAAGGCCGTCTTCACCTCATCGAAGATGAGCAGGGCGCCGACGTCCGCCGCGACGGCGCGGGCCGCGTGCAGCCAGGCTTCGCGGGGCTTGCGATCGATTAACGGCTCGAGCACGATCGCCGCGGGCGGGTGGGCGCGCACCGCGGTCGCCAGCGCGCCGGGATCGTCGAACGGCACGGCGGTCCAGAGATCGGACACCGGCCGGGGAACCCCGGGCCCGGCGGTGGGACCGTCGAGCCACCCGTGATAGCCGCAGTGTACGACGCCCTCGCGATTCGTGACCACGCGCGCGACGCGCACCGCGGCCTGCACTGCTTCGGCGCCGGTCTTGAAGAAGCGCGCCTGCTCGGCGCCCGGATAGACCGCGCACAGCCGGTCCGCCACTTCCA
>JAYTEN010000316.1:0-5492 GCA_043735145.1 Gemmatimonadota bacterium
GGCCAGATCGGTGACTACGTCTGGGAAGACGAAGACGGCAACGGCATCCAGGGCGTCAGCGAGACCGGCATGGCCGGCATCACCGTCACCCTCTCGGGCCCGGTGAGCGCCACGACCACGACCGACCAGAACGGCGCGTACCTCTTCACCAATCTGCCGGCCGGGACGTACACGGTCGCGGTGGCGACGCCGACCGGCTTTACCGCCAGCCCCTCGAACCAGGGCGGCAACCCGCTGATGGACAGCAACGGCAGCCCGGCAACGGTCACGCTCCCGACCAGCTCGTCGGTGAACCTGTCCATCGACTTCGGGTTCGTCCCGCCGGCAGGTGTCGGCCGGATGACGGGCGGCGGCGCGCAGATCACCGCGAGCGGCCTCCGGATCTCGCGCGGCTTCACGCTGCACTGCGACATCACCCTGTCGAACAACCTCGAGGTCAACTGGCCCGGCGCCGGTAGCGGCACGAACAACTTCCACATCACGCGTCCGCTGACGTCGGCCCGGTGCATCCTGGATCCGGCGTATCGCCAGCCGCCGCCGCGCGCGCCGTTCAACACCTTCATCGGTGTGGCCGCCGGTACCCTGAACGGCATCCCGGGCGCGACCGCGCGGTTCACCTTCGTCGACGCCGGCGAGCCGGGCAGCAATGACATGGTCAAGATGCAGATCTTCGACGCCAACAACGTCCTGGTGCTGGACATTCCGTTCAGCAACCTCGACCACGGCAACATGCAGGCGCACTATGACCAGCCGCACGGCAGCAACTGGAACAAGCCGTAGACCTCCGGCCGGCTGAGTGCAGCGAACACGCGGGGCCCGGGAAACCGGGCCCCGTTTCATGCGGCGTCCGGGGATGCCGCGCGCGCGCTACAGGTGCGCACAGTGGGAGAGGCGTCCGCGCTTCACCCGCGCGGCGGTCGGCGGCGAAATCGAGCCGAATGCCGCCGGAATGCCAGTGAAATTGCCATTTTCGACAGGAATAGGGGCGCGCACGCAGGTGGTCCGCGCCTTGCAATTCAATCGGACGGAGCCCTCGTGCAATCGCGAGGGTTACCCGCTGGACTGACGGGGGTCTGATTCAGCGGTATCACACTTCGGGGTCCGGGTAACCGGGCCCCGTTGTTTTTTGTGGGGCTGAGATTCGGGGTAGAGGGGTAGAGGAGTAAAGGGGTAGGGAAGAAACGGGAAAAAACGGGCAAGGGGTAGAGGTGAGGGTTACCCCTCTACCCCTAACCCCCTCTACCCCTTGTTCTAGTTCGTAATCTTCCGCGCCCCCATGAGTCCCAGGGCCAGCATGATCACAAAGATGGCGAGGAACACGAAGAACAGTGTCTTCGCGATGCCCGCCGAAGCCGCGGCGATTCCGCCAAACCCGAGCAGGGCGGCGATGACCGCGACGACCAGGAAAGCGAAAGCCCACTTCAGCATGGTGAACCCTCCTATGCGCGCCTGATCAGGAAGATCAGGAGGACGACGAGGATTACCACGACCATGATGTAGATCATGTACGAATGGTTGACGTACTCGTTCTGCTGCGCGTAGCGGGGCGTGGTATTGAACTTCGGCTCGACGCGATTCATCGAGGTCACCCGCGGACCGGCGGCCGGGGCGGCGGGCGCGGCGGCCTCATTGCTTACCGGGGCCTGGACGGCCGGGGCGCTGGTGGTCTGGGCGACGACGGCGGTCTCGGCCTGGGACTGCTGCGCCGCGAGGGGTACCGTGGTGGCAGCACAGACGACGCTCAGGGTGAGCATCGCTGAACGGGCGGCGAATCGGGTCCAACGGATCATACGACGGCTCCTGTTGTGGTTGTAGATGCACCAAAGCGCCACTCGGCGTCCTGCCAACGCGCACTGGTTACGCGCCATTACGTCATACCTCGGCGGGCGGGCGTGGTTCCGAACTGCGCCAAGTGCGAGTGCGGGGGTGCGTAGTGCGTAGTGCGTAGTGCGTGGTGTTATCTTCGGCCTTGCCGCCCGAGTGGTGAAATGGCAGACACGCGGGACTCAAAATCCCGTGCCGGCGACGGCGTGAGAGTTCGAGTCTCTCCTCGGGCATCGCAGGACCAGCGGAACACTCCGGTATCGTGCATCCGTTCCTAAGCTACAGACGGCGTACGGCGCGAAGAATCAGCCGATGGGCGTAGGTCCTTGGGGCAACACCGATGGATGCCTCCCGCAGGCGGTCAGTGTGCCCGGGGGGCGGTGCCGCTCCGTCCGCGACGCGGGGCCAGGCGCCACCCCACACCGGCAGACGCGACGGAATACGACAGCGGCACCGTCATGACCGGGACGCGTGGCGCCGTGCCGGCCGGTGTTGCGCCAACCGCCACCGAACCCGCGAGGCGGCGCTCGATGGCCAGCTCCAGGAAGAACGGTTCGCTGGCGGGAAACGTGATGCCCGCGCCGAAGGCGAGCCCCAGGTTGATCCGGGACGTCGCGTGTGTCTGCCCGCTGGTGATGACGGTGACGCTGGCGCGATTCACCGTGGGGCCGAGCGCGAGCCAGAAGGGGCCCGCGATCAGAGCGCCCTGCACGCCGGCCGTCAGAACCGACGCGTGAGCATCGGCGTGCTCCCCGAGGTTCTCGAGGCGCAGGTATCCGTGCGTGGCGAATCCGGCCAGGGCGCGGATTTGGACGCTCTCGTTGAGCGCGAGGCGAGCGGCGCCGCTCCACGCCCAATGGGCGCCGGTTCGATAGTCCTGCGGGCGCGGACACCCGGCTCCGAAGAAGCAGGACGGCAGCCCCCATCCGCTGTCCATCGCGTGGTAGATCGCCAGCCAGGTGGTGCCGGTGCCACTGGCCCGCCCGAATGTCGCGTTGATATGCCAGCGCCAGTCGAGCTGGCCGTCCTGCGAAAGGGCGGCAACCGGCGCACCGGCGCTTGCGAGCAGGACCAGGAGGACAGGGATGCGCACGGCGATACCATGGTACGGCGAGGGACCAGCGGACCGGCGAGGACAGAGCGTTAGGCTCCACCAGCCTAGGCCCACGCCGGGACCCTGTCAATCACGAACCGCGGACCGGCCATGAAGATCTGGGTCGACGCCGATGCAACGCCGTGGACGCCGCTTGAACCGGACTCGGATTTCGCTGCCCAAGCTGCGGCGGTCGAACTCTTTGAATCAATTGCCAAACATTTGGACCGAAGGCCAGTCCACAGTCGCCAAGTCGCCAAGTCGCCAACCGAGCCCCCTACGCACTACGCACTACGCACGACGCACCCTTGAGAATCTGGATCGATGCCGACGCCGCCCCGCGAGAAGTAAAGGAAATCGTCTTCCGCGCCGCCGCCCGTCTCACCGTCCCGGCCATCCTCGTGGCCAACCAGCGCCTCCAGCCGCCCGCCGGCAACCCGCTCGTCAGCGCCGTGCGGGTGGAAGGCGGCCCCGACGTCGCCGACCAGTACATCGTCGATCACGCTGCGCCCGGCGACCTCGTGGTCACCCAGGACATCCCCCTCGCCGCCCTGCTGGTGCCTAAGGGCATCGCCGTCCTCGACGTCCGCGGCGACGAGCACACCGCCGAGACCATCGGGGAGCGCTTGGCGCTCCGCGATTTCATGGACCAGCTCCGCTCCACCGGCGTGACCACCGGCGGCCCCCCGGCGTGGGACGCGCGGACCAAACAGGCCTTTGCCGCGGCCCTCGACCGCACCCTGACCCGGCTGGTACGGGCGCTCCCCTGAGGCAGCCGTCCGCAAGTCCCTCTACGCACTACCCACTACGCATTACGCACTCTCTTGATCGGTAGCCATCCGTCCGCGCGCGGGATACAATTGCAGTCACGTGACCACTTCCGAGCATGCCCGCTACGCGGCGGCCCTGACCCGCACCGTCGACCTGTTGCGCCGCTCCAATGAGGCGGGCGAGCCGCAGAAGGCCGCGCTGCGCGCGCTGGTCATTGCCGCCGCGGAGCGCTCGGCCACCATCCGCTATTACGACGGGGTGGTGACCATCGACGGGGACTCGCTGCCCACCGCTGACCCGCGGCTCGCCTCGCTGGGCGAGCGCCTCGCCGCGCACAACCTTGCCGAGGTGGTGATCGCGCGCGGCGCCGAAGCCAACGAGCTGCTCGCCCTCGCCGCCGGCCTCGCCGCCGACGCGGGCCACGGCCGCATCAAGGAAAAGCTCCGCGACGCGTCGTCCACCCGGGTGATGGTGGTGGCGCACCAGTCGATCGAGCCGGGGCACCGCCCGATGAGCGTGTCGAGCGCCTTCGCCAAGGTGAAGCTGGACCAGGAAGTGCTGTCGGAGTGGAACAAGTTCCTGAACCACGGCGCCACGCAATCCGAGACCGAGATGAACCTCGGCTTCAAGGCGGTCCAGACGGGCGAGATGCAGATCCACATCGACGCGCCGCCGGGCACGCCCGCGTCCGCCTCGGCGCCGGACCCCAAAGTACCGGCGCCGCCGGCGCCGCCGCTGTCGCAGCCGCCCACGCTGCACGCCGCGTCGCCGTTAGGCATCGGCCTGGCCCGCGTGCTCGCCGATCCCTATGGCAAGGACCTGCTCACGCGGCTCACCGCGCTCTCCCGCCACGTCGAGGACGCCTTCACCCGCGACAACGTGGCCGAGGGCATTGACGCGGTGAACACCCTGATCGAGGTGGAGCGCCAGGCGACCGACGCCGCGGTGCGGGGCACCTACAACGTGATCATGGGCCGCATCCTGACCCGCCCGGTGCTGGCGCACGTCGCCCCCTACCTGCTCGAGCCGCGCCGCCGGCAGCGCGCCGCCATCGTGCTGCGCCGGGGCGGGGAGGTCGCCGCGGGCCTGCTGGTCTCGCTCATCACCGAGGCGCACGGCCTCGGCGAGCGCGTCCTCTATGCCGACGTGCTGCGGGACATCCCCGGCGGCACCGACAAGCTGTTGACGCTGCTCTCCTCGCGCTCGGAGTGGCAGCTTGCCCGCAACATCGCCGAGCTGGCGGGGGAGGCCCGCCTCGAGGGCGCGGTGCCCTATCTCGCGCGGATGCTGGAGCAGAGCGACGACCGGGTGCGGCGCGCCGCGCTGGTCGCGATGGCGCGCATCGGCTCGGCGGCCACGGTCGAGCCGCTGCGCAACCTGCTGAAGGCCGGCACGCCGGAGCTGCGCGCGCTGGTGGCGCAGAGCATCGGCGGCGCGCAGGCGCGCCCCCTCACCGCGCCCCTCGCCGCCGCCGCGGGCGACGAAGAGAACGCCGACGTGGCGCGCGCCCTCGTCAAGGCGATCGCGCGCATCGGCACCCCCGAGGCGCGGCAGGCGCTCGAGCGCCTCGCCGGCGCGAAGGCCTTCTTCTCCCGCAAGGGCAAGGCCGCGAAAGACGCGGCCGACGAAGCGCTGCGCACCTTCGCGCCCGGCCCGGCGGCCTGATGTTCAACCACGAGCTGTACGCCACGTCGTTCGCGCGCGCCGTCAGCCTGCTGCGCGACCGCACCGCGCTCAAGGACACCCAGAAATCGGCGCTGCGCGCGCTGGTCGCGCTCTCGAGCCTGTCGTCGGCGACGCTGCG
>JAYTEN010000317.1:0-5531 GCA_043735145.1 Gemmatimonadota bacterium
TGCTGCAGACATTCCTGCAGGCCGAGGGCTACGACGTGTCGTTCACCGAGTGGAATTCGTCGCCCCTCGTGAAGGACACCACCAAGCGCGGCAAGAAGAAGAACCTCTTCACGCCGACCACCTTCTCGCTCATCCACGCCACCGACTTCGCCGACCGCCACGAGCGCTCGATCCTCCCGCCGCTCCAGGCCGGTCTCATCGTGCTCGCCGACCGGTGGGCCTACACCGCCTTCGCGCGCGACGCGGTGCGCGGCTGCGACCGCGAGTGGCTGCGCAACACCTACGAGTTCGCCACCCGTCCCGATCTCGCGCTCTACTTCCGCGTGGACATCGACACGTCGGTCGCGCGCATCATGGGCGGCCGCATGCGGCTCAAGTATCACGAGGCCGGCATGGACCTCGGCCTGTCGACCGATCCGATCCAGAGCTTCCGCCTCTTCCAGGGCAAGGTGCTCGAGGAATACGACCAGGTCACCCTGGAGTATGGGCTCACGGTCATCGACGGGAAGCGCAACGTCGTCGAGCAGCAGCGCGAAGTGCGCAAGCTGGTCAAGCCGCTCCTCAAGGGACTGCGCCGCACCGGCGTCGTGTCCCGTCCAGCGCGCGCCGTCGCCGCGGAGGCCTGAGCATGGACACGAAATTCTACGGCGCCGGCCTGCCGCGGGCGGATACCGCGGAGCTCCCCGGACACCTCATCGTCGTCGAAGGCGCCGACGGCGTCGGGCGTTCCACCCACATCGAGCTGCTCCAGGGGTGGCTCGAAGGTCACGGCTTCGCCGTCGCGACCACCGGCCTCACCCGCTCGGCGCTGACGGCGAAGGGCATCGAGGACGCCAAGGAAGGGCACAACTTCGACCGCACGACGATGTCGCTCTTCTATGCGACCGACCTCGCCGACCGGATCGAGAACGAGATCGTGCCCGCCCTGCGCAGCGGCTTCGTGGTCCTCGCCGACCGGTACGTCTTCACCATGATGGCGCGCGGCGCCGCGCGCGGCCTCAACCGCGACTGGCTCGCGCACCTGTACGGCTTCGCGCTCGTCCCCGAGCGTGTCTTCTTCCTGCGCGTCGATCCCGACGATCTCATCCGCCGGACCCTGCGCCGCGGCGGCGAACTCGACTACTGGGAGTCGGGGCGCGACATCGGCCTCGCGCCCGATCTCTACTCGTCGTTCCGCAAGTACCAGGCGCTGCTGCTCGCCGAGTTCGACAGCATGTCGCCGACCTACGGGTTCACGACCATCGACGCGTCGCGCGAGGTGGAAGAAGTGCAGGCCGGCCTGCGCCGCGAGCTGGCGCTGATGCTGGATCCCTCGCTCTTCCAGCCGATGGGGGACGGCACGCCCGATGCCGCAGACTGAGCGCTTCGCCGCCATCGACGTCGGGTCGAATTCGATCCGCTGCCTCATCGCCGAGCGCGGCGACGACGGCCACCTGCACGTCATCGACGACCTGAAGGACCAGCCGCGCCTCGCGCGCGGCCTCGCCGCCACCGGCCGCCTCGCCCCCGCGGCCATCGACCGCGCGGTGGAATCCATCGGACGCATGACGCAGGCCGCCGAGCGCCGCGGCGTCACCCGCATCGCGCTGGTGGCCACCAGCGCCGTGCGCGACGCCTCCAACGGCGCCGACCTCGTGGCCCGCGTGAAGACCGAGATCGGCATCCCCCTCGAGGTGATCGACGGCGAGACCGAGGCGCGCCTCGCCTTTCTCTCGGTGCGCGAGCACTTCGCCGTGGTGCGCGGACGGACCATCGTCGCCGACATCGGCGGCGGCAGCCTCGAGCTGATCCTCGCCGTGGGCGGGCTCGTCGAGCACGTGGTCTCCTTCCCCTTCGGCGCCGTGCGGATGACCGAGCAGTACCTCGGCGCCGGCACCGACACCGAGAAGGGGGTGCGCCTGCTGCGCGCCACCGTCCGCCGGCGGCTCAAGAGCGCGCTGCCCGCGCGGACCTGGGAAGGCGCGAAGATCTTCGGCTCCGGCGGCACCTTCACCAACGCGGCGCGCGTGGCCGCGAGCCGCGAGGGCGGCACGCCCCCCGCGGGCGGCGTGCACGGCAGCGACCTCGGCATCGGCGACATGCAGCGCGTCCTCGACTGGCTCACCGGCATGTCGGTGGACGAGCGACGCAAGGTGCCGGGCCTCAACCCCGAGCGCGCCGACATCATCGTGGCCGGCATCGCCGTCGCCGTCGAGGTGCTGTCGCACTTCAGCTCCCGCGCCGTCACGGTGTCGGCGTTCGGCCTGCGCGAGGGACTGCTCCTCCACCTGTCACAGCCGGCGGGCCACAAGGAGCCGAGCCGAGCCGTGGCGCTGCGCCGCTTCGCCGACCGCTGCCGCACCGACCGGCGCCACGTCGAGCAGGTGCTGGCGCTGTCGCGCGAGCTGTTCGATGCGTTAGGCACGAAGCTGGGGTGCGTGGCGGGCGACTGGGAGATCCTGGAGGCGGCGGCGCTGCTGCACGACGTGGGCCAGCTGGTGTCGTACAAGGGCCACCATCGCCACAGCTACCACCTGATCCTGCACGCCGAAGCCCTGCCGATGACACCCCACGAGCGGATGCTGGTCGCCGTGATCAGCCGCTACCACCGCAAGCGGCCGCCGACGAAGAAGCACCCCGAGTTCGCGGCGCTCGAGAAGCCCGACCGCGACCGGGTGCGCCGGCTCGCGGCGCTGCTGCGCGTCGCCGACGGCCTGGACCGCGGGCACGTCGCGGCGGTCGAGAGCCTGCGCGTACGCTCCGCGGCGGGGAAGGTCACGATCGAGGCCACTCCGCGCCTCGCGACGACCGACCTGAAGCTCGAGACCTGGGGTGCGGCGAAGAAGTCGGACCTGCTGGCAAAGCTGCTGAAGGTCGAAGTGGAAATCAGGCCGGCCGCGATGGCCGAAGCGAAGCCGGGAAGGAAGGAGAAGGCGTCATAAGTGGGGTTGAGCGGATACGGGGTAGGACCAGCCAGGCGAGAAACTATTTTGTAGTAGCCGCCGTGGTCCCGTTCGCCCGCCGCCGATGGTCAGCAGCTACTACAAAATAGTTTCTCGCCTGGCTGGTCCTCTCCCGCATCCGCTCAACCAGTTGTCTAGTACGCCGTTGAGCTTCCCTGCCCGCACGATCCCGAGGAACACTTCGACGCATGCGCGTGCGGCTGCTTCAGCAGCTCCGCCAGCGGCAGCGGTCCCGGTCCCAGGCAGGTGACGAACGCAACGCCGCTCGAGGTGCCGAGCCGGTTCGCGCCCGCCGCGATCATCGCCAGTGCCGTCTCGCAGTCGCGAATCCCGCCCGACGCCTTCACGCCGAGGTCGTCGCCGACCACCAGCCGCATCAGCCGCACCGCCTCCAGCGACGCGCCGCCCGACGCGTGGAAACCGGTGCTCGTCTTCACGAACGCCGCGCCCGCTTCCTTTGCCAGCGCCGAGACCTTCACGATCTCTTCCCGCGTCAGCGCCGCGCTTTCGATGATCACCTTTACGATACCGGGGCGCGACGCCTCGACCACGGCGCGGATGTCGTCCTCGACGCAGTTCCAGAGTCCGCTCTTCAGCCGGCCGAGCTGGATGACCATGTCGATCTCGCTCGCGCCCGACGCCACCGCCTCGCGCGCCTCGGCGGCCTTCGACCGCATCGTCATCGCCCCGAGCGGAAAGCCGACCACCGACGCCACGGCGACATCCGTGCCCTGGAGCCGATTGGCGCACATCTCGACCCACGTGCCGTTCACGCACACCGCCGCGAACTCGTACTGCTTCGCCTCGGCGCAGATTTTCTCGACTTCGGCCTTCGTCGTCTCGGCCTTGAGGATGGTGTGATCCACGAAGTCGGCCACCCGCCGCGCGCCCGCCGCCGGCGTCCACGCTGCCGTCTGGACGTTAGGCCCGCGCCAGGCGATATCCGCGGCGCCCGACGGATCCGACTTCAGCGCCAGATTGCCCCGGGTCACCGGTGCCGAACCCGCGCCAGCCCCACTTGGCGACCTGGCGACTTGGCGACTTGTCTGGGCGACTTGGCGACTTGGTGCCTGGCCCCGGACCTTCGCGACAATCGCGTCGGCCAGATCCTGAAGTTCTTTCTCCGTCATAGCATTCTCCCGTCTACGAGATCGACGCGATCGAGTACCCCGACGATGACCGCCTGCACCGGCAGCCACTGGTCGTCGAAGATCTTTCGCGCCGACGAGCCTTCCTGGACCACCAGCACGTGGTCACCCACGCCCGCATCCACCACGTCGAGACAGATCGTTTCGATCCCCTCGAGCTTCATCGCAAGCGTGAGCTTCTGCACCAGCAGCAGCCGCTTGCCATTGAGCCGTTCGTTCTTGTGAGTGCTGACGACTTCACCTACGACGGTTCCTAGGTACATCGGCCTCTCTTCGGGCGGCCACGGGGGCCGCCCCTACGTGTCCTCTCGTGCGAGATCGACGCGATCAACTTTGCCAACCACCGCCGCATCCACCGCTACATCAAGCTTCCACAGGGCGATCGACGCCTCGCGCGCCGTGATGTAGTAGCACAGCTCGCCGGGGCCGAGGCCGAAGGTATCGGCGGCAACAATCGCCGCGCCCTTCGCTTTCAGGTGACGGTCCACCGGTTGGAGCCACTGTAGCGGCACCGCGTGCAGCGTGTCCTGCTTCACGGTGCTCACGACGCGCCCGACGATCATGGCCAGAAACATGCCTCCAAGCTAGCCTTTAGCTGCTAACTGTCAATAATGACAATAACTTACGTTCCTGTCACTATGGCAGTTTTATCGGGCATAGAGGTTGCTTTGCGACCATGTAGCAGGGTGTGCACATCTAACCTTAAACGAATGAGCGAGCCCCATGGCTGAGAAAATCATTGGTATCGACCTCGGTACCACCAACTCCGTCGTCGCGGTCATGGAAGGCGGCGATCCGGTCGTCATTCCAAACGCCGAGGGTGGTCGCACCACGCCGTCCGTCGTCGCTTTTACCAAGGATGGCGAGCGGCTCGTCGGCCAGGTCGCCAAGCGGCAGGCCGTCACCAATCCGACCAACACCATCTTCTCGATCAAGCGTTTCATGGGCCGCCGCCTCGCCGAAGTCCCCGACGAGTTGAAGCGCGTGCCCTACAAGGTCGTCGCCGGCCAGAACGACCTGGCCACCGTCGACATAAACGGCAAGAAGTACTCGGCGCCCGAGATCTCGGCGATGATCCTCCAGAAGCTCAAGCAGACGGCGGAAGACTATCTCGGCCACAAGGTCGAGAAGGCCGTCATCACCGTGCCCGCGTACTTCAATGACGCACAGCGGCAGGCCACCAAGGACGCCGGCAAGATCGCCGGCCTCGACGTGGTCCGGATCATCAACGAGCCGACGGCGTCGGCCCTCGCCTACGGCCTCGACAAGAAGAAGGAAGAGAAGATCGCGGTCTACGACCTCGGCGGCGGCACCTACGACATCTCGGTGCTCGAGCTGGCCGAAGGCGTCTTCGAGGTCAAGAGCACCAACGGCGACACGCACCTGGGCGGCGATGACTTCGACCAGCGCGTGATCGACTGGCTCGTGACCGAGTTCAAGA
>JAYTEN010000318.1:0-8527 GCA_043735145.1 Gemmatimonadota bacterium
TCCAGAATTCTCCCGACCATGCAGATGATTTTGCGGGACCGGCCTGGGGTACGACGTGCACGTCGCGGTCGAGATCTTCCCCCAGACGGGTTCGCGTCAGTCGCGCATTCACTTTTCAATCCTCCACACCTGCAAACTCAGCTCGAAAGGGCATGGATGTGATGCGGCCCACGGGCCAGTGCGCCCGATATCGCATCTGGTGCTACCCTCCGGCCCAGAATTGGTGCGAACCGGGGGTGGCTGCCGCTCGCCGCGGCGTCACGCCACGACAGGCTAAAGATGTGTAATTCCGCGCTTTAGGATGATGACGATCCTGTCAGGAACTTTCTCATTCCCGCGAGCATGAAAGTTGCCAGAGGAAGTACATCGCCGGTGGAATACGCAGGAAGTAGGCAACGCTTCAACGCTTGAACGGAGTGACGCCCATGGTCAGCATCAACGACGACTTCTTCGTGATCCGCTTCCGGACGCTGTCGGAGGCCAGCCGAGTCGCCGAGGACATTCATGCCATCATCACATCGCCGTTCGGCGCGGTGCTGACCTATGAGAATTTGCAGGCCGTGATCACCAAGCCCGACGACGCCCCGTGGGAGCCGGTGCTGTACTTCAGTCGCGGCGCGGTCGCCGCGGCGCGGCTCGCGCGGATCCGGCTGCCGAATCCCGAAGGCATCGTCAATGCGATCCGGGCGCGCCGCGGCACGCTGGTCGCCGGAGTTTCTCGCCACGCAGCACAGCCCGCCTAGACTCCCCTCCTGCAGGTTCCGAGTTCGGTAGCAAGGCAAAGGGCCGCGGAGATCCGCGGCCCTTCTGCCATCCGCCCGCTCGCGACCTACGCCAGCGCGAGCCGCCTGCCGTCGCGGTTCCTTGTCCCACCCGCCTGTGGCGGGCCCCCGCGCCCCGTGTCGTGCCCCGGCTCTCCCCGCGCGTCGTCCAGCGCCTGCCGCACCCGCCCGGCGAGCTCGGCCACGGTGAAGGGCTTGCAGAGAAAATCCCGTCCCTTCTCCACCACGCCGCCGTGCACGATCGACTCCTCGGCATAGCCCGACATGAACAGCACCGCCGTCTCGGGCCGCTCCGTCGCCAGCTTCGCCGCCAGGTCGCGCCCGTTCAGCAGCGGCATCACCACGTCGGTCAGCAACAGATGAATCGGGCCCGCGTTCTGCCGCGCCACCTCGAGCCCCTCGGCGCCGTTGCCGGCCACCAGTATCCGGTAACCCTGCGCCGCCAGCCCGCGTGCCAGCACCTCGCGGATCTGCGGCTCGTCCTCGACCAGCAGGATGGTTTCGCTGCCGCGCGGCGTGGACTGGATCGCGTGTTCGGCCGCCGCCGTCGCACCCTCGGCCGCCAGCGGCAGGTAGACGTAGAACATCGTCCCCTCCCCCGGCGCACTCGTGACGCGGATGTGCCCGCGCGCCTGGCGCACGATGCCGTAGACCGTCGCCAGGCCCAGCCCCGTGCCGCGGCTCCGGTCCTTGGTGGTGAAGAAGGGCTCGAAAATCCGCGCCCGCACCACTTCCTCCATGCCGCAGCCGGTATCGCCGACCTCCAGCATCACATACGGCCCCGCCAGCGCGTCGGGATACTGGCGCGTGTACTCGAGGTCCAGCTCGACGTTGGACGTGCGCACCGTGAGCTTGCCGCCCTTCGCCATCGCATCGCGCGCATTCACCGCGAGATTCACGATCACCTGCTCGAACTGGGTCGGGTCGATGCAGGTCGCGCCCAAGGCGGGGTCCAGGATCGTCACCAGCTCGACGTCTTCGCCGATCAGCCGCCGCAACAGCTTGTCCATCTTCCGGGTCTGCACGTTGAGGTCCACGATCCGGGGCTCCACGACCTGGCGCCGCGCGAAGGTGAGCAGCTGCCGCGTCAGGTCAGCGGCCCGCATCGCGGCATGCTGGATCCCGGCGAGATCGGCGTGCGCGCTGTGGCCCTCGGGCAGCTCGAAGCCCGCGAGCTCGGCATGGCTGAGCACCGCGGTGAGCAGGTTGTTGAAGTCGTGCGCCACGCCGCCGGCGAGCTGGCCCACCGACTCCAGCCGCTGCGATTCGGTGAGCTGGGACTGGAGGCTGCGCTGCTCGGCACCCCCGAAGGCGATGGCCACGAAGTCGGCCATCGACGCCGCGAAACTCTGCTCTTCGGGGGTCCACTCGCGCGCGCGGCCCACGTGCGTGACCCGCAGCACGCCCGACAGCACGCCCCCGCTGCGCACCGGCGCGTCGAGGGTCGAGCCGACGCCCAGGCGCGCCACCTCGTCGGAGGCGAAGCGCGCCACCGCGGAATCCTGGTTCGCGTTGTCCACCGCGATCACCCGCTCGCGGCGCAGCGCGTCCACGTACTCGGGGCACGAGGTGACTGGAACGGTGCGCCCGCTGCTGTGGCGCGAACGGCTGTGCTCGAACAGCTCGGCGCAGCGCAGCTGGGCGCCGTCGAGGCGCCATACGCTGGCGCGCTCGGCGTTGAGGGTCCGCGCCGTCACTGCCGCGATCTCCTGGAGGATGCGGTCGAGGTCGGCGGTGGCGAGCATCGGCCCGCGCGAGAGCGAGAACTCGCGCAGCGACTCGCGCAGCCGCTCGGCCGCGCGCCGCTCCGAGATGTCCTGGGCCACCACGACGAATACCGGCGGACTCTCCGCATACGAGAGCTGCACGTTGACCGTCGCGGGATAGGACCGGCCGTCCTTGCGGCGAAGGCGCGTCTCGATGTTGGCCTGGGTCTGCCGGCCGGCGCGCAGGTCGTCCATGAGGCGCGCCAGGACCGACGCGTCGGCGGGCGGCAGCACATCGTGGGGCGTGAGCGCGGTGAGCTCGCTGATGGCGTAGCCCAGGTGCTCGAGGGCGCCGCGGCTGGCCTGGAGAATCTTCAGGGTGTCGGCCGCGAAGACGAAGATCTGGTTGCTGCTCTCCTCGAGGAGGTGGCCCAGACGCTCGGAAAGATTCTCGCGGCGGCGGCGCTCGTCGTCGGACCGCAGGCGCAGCACGGCGGTCATGGCGTTGAGGTGAAGCCCGAGCCGGCCGATCTCGTCGTCGTGCTCGGAGACGAACGTGGTATCGAGATGCCCGCCCGCGATGCGGGAGAGCGCGGCCTCGAGCCGGCGCAGCGGCCGGTGGACCCGGTTGCGCAGGAACAGCGCGAGCAGCGGAATCATGCCAGCGCCCAGCAGGAGCCACCAGTGCACGGCGCGGCTCGCAAAGACCGAGGCATCGCCGAGGGCGCGCTCGCGGACCACCATGTCGTCCAGCGCCGAGCGCTGGGCGGCGTGCAGCAGGTCCTCGGTGCGCTGGCGATACTCGTCGGCGCTGCGCAGCCGCATGAGGGCCGAGTCGCCGTGGCCGAGCTGGAGCTCGGCGAGAGACTGAAGGAGTACCATGCCGAGGTCGCCCTCGGCCTGCGCCGCGCTGGCGAGGTCCATGCGCATCTGTGTCGGCACGCCGTCGATCGATTCGGCGTAACGCATCGCGGCCACGCTGTCGAGCCGCGCCCGAATGGGCAGCACCAGCGCGCGCAGCGCGTCGCCGTGCGGCAGGCCGTTCCTGCTCGAGGCCACGACGAGGCGGTGCACACCGTCGATCGACTGGCCGAGGACGGCGAGCCGCACGCGGATGGAATCGTGCGCCGCGAGGACCAGGGTCGAATGGCCCTGGAGCGCCTGCGCCGTCGGGCTGATGCGCAGCGTGATCACCGTCGCGATGGCCGCGACGTAGGTGACCCCCGCGGCAACCAGGAGGAGGAGCATGCGCCGCAGGGTGAGCCCGCGGCGGAGCGGCGGGCCGGCGGGGGTCACGGTCATGGAAACTGCACCAGGTCGCGCAGGCCGGGCCCGCTGACGCGCGTCATCAGCAGGCGGTCCGCGCCGCCCGGAAAGGCGATGGGTCCGGTGACTCCCGCCAGGGCGGGACGCTCGTGGCCGAGGGAGGCGAGATAGCGGCGCACCTTCTCGCCGTCGGGGCCCACGGCATGCACCGCGGCCGTCAGGGCGAGAAGGCCGTCGTAGATCATCGCGTCGTTGTGGGTCGGTATCTCGTGATACCGCGCACGGAAGCGGGCGACAAAGGCGCGCGAGACGCTGTCGGCGCGGTCCTGATGCCAGAACGCGACCACCCAGGTCGAGTCGCCGGCGGCGCCGGCGCGGGCCTTGAATTCACCATCGGCGAGCAGGCCGTCCCCCGCCACGAACCGCATGCCGGGAAATTTCCGGTTTACCCGCTCCGCGATGCACCCCGACTCGCGCTGCCGCGCGGCGAGGATCACCACGTCGGGGCGGCCGGTGAGCAGGGCGGCGTCCACGGCGGACGCCAACAGGTTGCCATCCGAGGCGCGCACGCAGTCCGCGACGGTCGGCACCGGGATCGCATCGATGGCGCGGATGCCGCGCCGCGCCAGCGCGGCGGTGGCGCCGTCGCGGAGTCCCGCGCCGTACTCGTCGAGCACGTAGAAGATCATGACGGAGCGCGCGCGGAGCCGCTCGGCGACGAAGCGCACCAGGTACTCGCCCTCGACGGAATCGTTAGGCGCCATGGTGAAGGTCCAGGGGCCCGCCGCGGCGAGGCGGCGGCTGGTGCCGGTGGGGACGATCTGGGGGATATGGGCTTCGTTGTAGATGGGGGCCGTCATCAGGGCTTCGCGGCTGCCGCCGTGGCCCACCACGCCGGCCATGCCGGGGGTGCGGGCGAGCCGGGAGGCAACGTTGACCTCTCCGGCGGGGCCGGTCTCCCCGGAGGTATCGGTTTCGGAGATGATCGAGATACTGGGGTTGCCGGCGGCCGAATCGGTGGCGATGGCCACGGCGGTCACCCGCTGGTAGCCGCGGTAGCCGAGGCCAATGATGGCCGCGGGCGCGGGGGGCCGGCATGCACCGACCGCTGCCGCGAGGCCTGCGAGCGCGAGAAGCGCGTGGATTCTGGGCTGGCCGGAGGTCACGAGCGGAACTTGCTTCAAGCCGGGCGCGGCCGCCGTCAGCGCAGGTCACCGCCAAATGTGGGATAACCCTTACACGCGAGTCGCCGACCATTTCCCCCGGACGAGTGTACGAGTTTGTATTGCGCCTGAAAACGCTTACCAGGGGCGAACCTGAAGTGAAGTCCCTCCCATCACTGTTGCAGCCGGCCCGGCTGCTGGGCCTGCTGGGACTCGCGGCGGCGTACTTCGTCGCGGCCAAGCTGGGCTTTCTCCTGGCCTTCGAGCATCCCAACGCGACCGCCGTCTGGGCGCCGACGGGGATCGCGCTGGCCGCGCTGATCGGTGGC
Organism: Gemmatimonadota bacterium; assembly: GCA_043735145.1. Lineage (GTDB taxonomy): Bacteria > Gemmatimonadota > Gemmatimonadetes > Gemmatimonadales > JACORV01 > DASXPG01. Next base: position 5,247 of record JAYTEN010000318.1, read on the forward strand.
GGCCGCCGGTTCTGGCCGGCGGTCTTCATCGGTGCCTTTGCCGCCAACGTCACGACGGCGGTTTCGCCCGCCGTCGCGCTCGGCATCGCCGCCGGCAATACCCTCGAGGCGCTGCTCGGCGCCGGTCTCGTGAATCGCTTCACGCGGGGCCGCGAGGCCTTCGATCGGCCCCGAACGGTGCTTGGATTCACGGTGCTGGCGGGGCTGCTGAGCACCACGGCGAGCGCCACCATCGGTGTCGCGTCGCTCTACCTGGGTGGCTCGGCGCCATCGGCCCACCTCGGACCCGTCTGGCTCAGCTGGTGGCTCGGGGACATGGGCGGCGCCCTGGTAATCGCCCCGCTGCTGCTCCTGTGGACCCGGCGCGCGGCCCTGACGTGGACCGTCCGGCTGGTCGCCGAGGCGGCACTCCTGGCGCTGACGCTCGCGCTCACCGGGGAGTTGGTGATGGGCGTGCCCCTCGGCCTGGGGGGCTTGAGCGCGCCCCTCACCTTTCTTTTTTTCAGCCCCGTGGCGTGGGCCGCGTTCCGGATGGATGCGCGCGCGACCGCGAGCGTGGTGTTTGCGATCGCGGCGATGGTGCTCTGGGGCACGGTCCGGGGCCACGGTCCTTTCGCGGTGCTGGAGCTGAGACAATCGCTCCTCGTGATCCAGGTATTCCTCGCCGTCACGGCCACGACCGGCCTCGTCGTGGCGGCGGGGGTGGCGGAACGCCGGCGCGCCCAGCTCGCGGTCAAGGCCCTGAACAGCGACCTGGAGCGCCGCGTCGTGGCGCGCACCTCGGAGCTGGTGCATAACGAAACGCTGCTGGCCGAGGCGCAGGCACTGGTAGGCCTCGGGAGCTGGGAGTGGGATTACCGGACCCGCGCGCTGCGCTGGTCGAACGAGCTGTGCCGCATCTACGGCGTCGAGCGGGGGCCGTTCGCGGTCTCCTTCGAGACCTTTCTCGAGCGGGTCCATCCGGAAGATCGCGAGCAGTTCCAGGCGGCCATCGATGCGGCGCTGGGTCCCGGCCGGCCGTTCGATTTCCGCCATCGCATCATCCGCCCCGACGGCGGCGTGCGGGTCCTGCACGCGCGCGGCCGGGTGGCGATGGACGAGGCCGGGACGCCGGTCCGGCTGCTCGGCACCGGCCAGGACGTTACCGACATCGTCGAGCGCGACGAGCTGGCCAAGCGCGTGGACGAGGACCGCCGGCGCCAGGACCGCCGCCTGGCCGAGGAGCAGTCCCGCCGCGGCGAGGCCGAGTCGCGGGAGCGGCGCGCGCAGTTTCTCGCCGAGGCGGGTGCCCGCCTGGCGGCGTCGCTCGACTATCGCGCCACGCTCGCCGAGATCGCGGCCATCGTGGTGCCGGAGCTCGCCGACTGGTGTGGCGTCCACCTGCTCGAGGCCGACGGCACGATCCGCCAGATCGCGATGGCGCACGCGGACCCGGAGCAGGAGCGCGCGCTGAACTCCCTGCTGGAGCGCAATCCGCTCAGCGTCGAGCGGCGGCACGGACCGCCCGAGGTCATCCGCACGGGCCGGTCCGAGCTCATCGCGAAGTTCCCCGACGCGGTGCTGCTCGACGCGGCGGTATCGTCGGGGCAGCTGGCGATGCTGCGCGCGCTGGGCGTCACCTCATCGATGACCGTTCCCCTGATCGCGCGGGGGCGGACGCTGGGGGCGATCAACTTCGCATCCACGCGGCCGGACCGGATCTACGGCCCCGCCGACGTGGCGCATGCCGAAGAGCTGGCGCAGCGCGCGGCGATCGCGGCCGACAACGCCCAGCTCTTTCAGCAGGCCCAGGAGGCGGTGAAGACGCGGGAGGACTTCCTCTCGATCGCCTCGCACGAGCTGCGCACCCCGGTGACGGCGTTGCGCCTCCAGGTGCAGATCGTGGAGCGCGCGCTGGCCGAGGAGTCGGCGCGGGCGCAGGCGGCGCCCGATGCCGGGACGGCGGCGAGCGGGCTGGCGCGGATCTTCGCCCTGGCCCGGACGCTCGATGAAGACAGCCGGCGGGTGGTCCGGCTGGTGAACAGCCTGCTGGACGTCACGCGTATCACGACGGGAAAGCTGGAGCTCCAGCCCGAGGCCCTCGACCTGGTCGAGGTGGTGCGCTCGGGGATCGAGACGGTGCGGCGGGAGCTGGAGCAGCGCGGGGTGGAGCTCACCTTGCATGCGGCGGCGCCGCTGGCCGGTCACTGGGATCGGTTGCGGCTCGAGCAGGTGGTCGTGAATCTGCTGACGAACGCCATCCGCTACGGCGAGGGGAGCCCGATCGTGGTGACGGCGCTGGGGAGCGGTGCGGAGGCGGTGCTGACAGTGGGGGACCAGGGGCGCGGCATCGCGCCGGAGTTCCAGGAATCGATTTTCGCGCGGTTTGAGCGGGGCGCCGCTTCGGCTCGCGTGAATGGGCTGGGGCTCGGGCTGTACATCACGCGGGAGATCGTGGAGCGGCACGGCGGGACGATCGGCGTCGAGAGCCGGGTCGGCCAGGGATCCACATTCACCGTCAGGCTGCCGCGGGGCATCGCCATGGACGGCTGAGAATTGGCGGTCTATTCAGGAACCGGGCCGGGCGTTGCAGCGCACTCCGCTTTATTCCCGACGAGCCGCGCCGCCGCCAGCGCGCGCGACCGGCCGAGATTCCAGGAGCGCCAGTCGCTCGGCTCGGCCGGTGCGTACCGCTGCTGTAGTCCATTCCAGACGGGGCAGCGCGCCGTGACCGGCAGCCGGTCGAGTCCGGCGAGGAGCACCGGCGTGGCGTCGGCGCCGAGCCGGGCGAGGTGCGCGCCATCCACGTCGCGTCCCTCGGCGGCGCGAGCGATGGCGACGCGCGCAATGAGGGCATCGGGATTCACGGCGTTGAGCGCCCCGAGGGTGATGAAGCCGGCGGCGATGGCGCCGTAGCAGAAGCGCTCGGGCCGCCCGCGCAGGACGGTGCTGGCGAAGATCACGATCGTGGCCGCGAGCCAGGCGAGGATGGCCGACGCGAGGATGCGGTCCTGGGTGAGGCCGTAGGCGCCGACGTAGAGCGCCATCCGCCCGATCGCCGACGCGCAGACGCAGAGGGTAAGGAGAAGCTGGACGCTGCCGAGGGCGCGCAGGCTCTGCACGGCACGCGGGTTTCCCTTTGGCATGAGGGCGTCGGCGCCGTAGAGCACGGGGACGACGAGCGCGGTGGCGGCCACCATCTCGAAGAAGCCCTGCCGCGCGTACTCGGCGTAGCTGAGGCCGGCGAGGGAGCGGACCATGGCCTCGCCGCCGAAGAGGTAGCGCGACTGGATGGCGACGAA
>JAYTEN010000319.1:0-1870 GCA_043735145.1 Gemmatimonadota bacterium
CGTCCCGCTGAGCTTCGAGGCCCAGCTGGAGTGCCGCCTGCTCATGCTGTCGAGCAACAACATCCTGAAGCCGTCCGACGGCCGGCCGGTGGCCGAGCCGTCGCAGGACATGGTGCTGGGCTGCTACTACCTGACCAAGGAGCCCGGCAACTTCGCCGAGCTGGTGAAGACGGCGCCGGCCTTCGGCGGAATCGCCGAGGTCGAGACCTCGCTCCTGCACAAGCGCGTCGGCTACCACACGCCGATCCGCTTCTGGTGGAAGAACGAGGCGGGCAAGGGCGAGTGGTTGAAGACCACGGTGGGCCGCGTGCTGTTCAACGCGATCCTCCCGCGGCCGCTCCAGTTCCGCAACGAGGTGATGAAGAAGAAGACGCTGTCGAACCTGGTGTTCGAGAGCTTCCGCGGCCTGGGGCTCACCGTGACGGCCGAGTTCCTCGACCGCCTCAAGGCCTTCGGCTTCGGCAGCGCGACGCTGGGCGGCGTGTCGATCGGCATCGAGGACCTGCACATCCCGAACGCCAAGGCCGAGCTGATCGGCGAGGCCGAGGTCCGGGTGGGCCGGTTCCAGAAGGCGTACCAGACGGGCTCGATCACCAACGGTGAGCGGTACAACCGCGTCATCGACGCCTGGACGCACGCCAACAACGACATCGCCGACGAGATGGTCAAGGCGATGAAGGAATCGCGCGGGGGGTTCAACCCCGTGTACATGATGTTCGATTCCGGCTCGCGCGGCTCGCGCGACCAGATCCGCCAGCTGGCCGGCATGCGCGGCCTGATGGCGAAGCCGCAGAAGAAGCTGACCGGCGGCATCGGCGAAATCATTGAGAGCCCCATTCGCTCGAACTTCCGCGAAGGCCTCAGCGTGCTCGAGTACTTCATCTCGACGCACGGCGCGCGGAAGGGTCTCGCCGACACGGCGCTCAAGACGGCCGACGCCGGCTACCTGACGCGCCGCCTGGTGGACGTGGCGCAGGACGTGACCATCAGCGACGAGGACTGCGGCACCGTCCTCGGCCTGGAGATGGCGGCCCTGAAGGAAGGCGAAGACATCGTCGAGCCGCTGGCCGAGCGCATTGTCGGCTGCGTTGCGGCGGACGACGTGTTCGATCCGCATGAACTCGACGAGCACGGCGACAAGCGGGTGCTGGTGCCCGCCGGTCACCTGATCGATGAATACACGGCGCAGGCGATCGACGACTCGGGCATCGAGGCGGTGCGCATTCGCTCCGTCCTGACGTGCGAGGCCAAGCGCGGCCTCTGCCGGATGTGCTACGGCCGCAACCTCGCCACGATGGACATGGTGGACATCGGCGAGGCCGTCGGCATTCTTGCGGCGCAGTCGATCGGCGAGCCAGGCACGCAGTTGACGCTCCGCACTTTCCACATCGGTGGTACCTCCGCGCGCGTGGCGGAAACCGCCGACCGTCCGTCGAAGCTGGACGGCCGGGTGGAGTACGGCGAGCGGCTCCAGATCGTCACCACGCCGGACGACCGCAAGGTCGTCACCAAGCACGACGGCGAGCTGCTGCTGAAGGACGAGGACGGACGCATCCGTTCGCGCTTCAACGTGCCGCTGGGCGCGGAGCTGCGCGTGAGCGACGGGCAGGTCATCAAGAAAGGCTCGATTCTCTTCAGCTGGGATCCGTACACGATTCCGATCATCGCCGACGTGCCCGGCCTGGTCCGCTACCGCGATATCGTCGAAGACGAGACGATCCGCGAGGAGCTGGACGAGCTCACCGGCCTGCGGCAGCGGGTCATCGTGGAAGACCGCGAGAAGAAGCTCCACCCGCACATCGAGATCGTGCAGGAGAAGGGCGGGAAGGAAAAGAAGGTTCGCGACTTCGTGATGCCCGAGAAGGCGCAG
>JAYTEN010000320.1:0-2373 GCA_043735145.1 Gemmatimonadota bacterium
CAGGCGGCGCAGCGCCTCGAGCACCACGAACGCGCCGATGCGGTTGTCGATCGACCGGCTCACGATGCGGCCGTTGGGAAACTCGTGCGGTGCGCTGGCGAGCACCGCCGCGTCGCCGATGCGCACCCGCTGCGACGCCTCGTCCTTGTTCTTCGCGCCGATGTCGATCCACAGATCGGTGATCTTGGAGACCTTCTCGCGGTCCTCGTGCTTCATCAGGTGGATGGCCTTCTTGCCCACCACGCCGAGCACCGCGCCGTCGCGCCCCTCGATCAGCACCCGCTGGCCGACCAGGACCTGGCTGTCCCACCCGCCGATGGGCGCGAAGTGGATGAAGCCGTCGTCGTCGATGTGCACGACCATCAGGCCGATCTCGTCCACGTGGCCGGCGAGCATGATGCGCGGCCCGCCGCCCTGGTTCAGGGTCGCGATGGAATTGCCGAGGGCGTCACCTTCGACCGACGCGAACGCGCGCGCTTCCTCGCGCCAGAGCCGGGCGGGGACCTGTTCGAACCCGGAGGGGCCGGGTGCGTCGAGGAGCTTCTTGAGGAAGGCGAGCGCGCGCTCGTCCATCTAGCGGTTCCTTCTCCGGGTTCTGGGGTGGGCTATGTTACGCCGCGGCGCGGGGTTCGGCAAGCGCGGATGGGCCGGAATCCGGGCCGAAATCGAGTCCAGGTGCGCCATCACCCGGGCCGAGTCGTAGCCGGTCGCAAAGGTCGGCGTGTACCCGACGTCGAGGGGCAGGATGGTCAGGCTGAGACTTGGCGACTTGGCGACTTGGCGACCTGGCTCGCTGATGGTCACCGAGGCCCACAGCCCGCGATCGGTCCACGGCTGCCCCTGCTTGAACACAAAGTTGCCCAACGAGTAGACGATTGGCTTCCCATCCACGTACTCGATGCCCTGGGGCACGTGCGGATGATGGCCGATGACGGCGTCGGCCCCGGCGCGGATCAGCGCGCGGAACCGGATCACCACATCGGGCTCGGGAACCGGCTTGTATTCCATGCCCGCGTGGATATACGCGATCACGATGTCGGCGTGCGCCGAGTCGCGCGCGGCGCGGAACCGCTCGGCGGCGCGCAGCGTGTCGGCCCAGGCGACGCAGCATTCCGACTCACTGCCGATGACGCTGAGGGTAACGGGGTTGTTGAAGATCGCCGTCATCGAGAAGATGGCGACGGTCCAGCCCTTCACGTGCAGCAGCACGGGATGCCAGGCGTCGGCGAGGTTGGCGCCGGTTCCGTTATGCGGAATGCCGGCGCTGTCGAGATGCATGATGTTCTCGAGCAATCCGGCGCGCCTGAAGTCCCACGCGTGGTTGTTGGCGGTGCCGAGAAAATCGAAGCCCGCGTCGTGGATCAGCGGCATCGCCTCGGTGACCGGGCCCGCGAAAGCCGGGCTGTTGGTGGTGTCGGCGGTGCGGCCGCGATCGAGCAGCAGGCTCTCGAGGTTGCCGACGGCGATGTCGGCGGCGCGCAGGCGATCCCGCACGTTCGCGAACACCTCGGAACCCCGGCCGGTGAAGAGGTAGTTGCGGGCGAGCGAGCGGGCAAAGTTGATGTCGCCGACGAAGACCATGCGCAGCGTGTCGCGCGGCGCCTGCGCGTGGAGCCCCGCCGGAAGCAGGCCGATCAGCAGGACGAGGAGCGGGCGGACTCGCATCCCGGAAACATATCCCGGTCCGCGCTCCGCGGTCCCCGGTCCCCGTGCTCCAATGCTGGCGCCCGCCGCGCTGCACGCATAGCGTGGTTGTAAGGACCTCAGCGGGGAGTGTGGCATGCAGCAGGTCAAGGGAACGGTGCTGAAATCGCGGCTCGGCTTCGTGGAGGAGCACTTCGGCGCGGAAGGACTCGAGCGACTCCTGTCGAGCCTCGACGCACAGGACCGCGACGCCCTCAAGGTCCTGCTCACCATCAAGTGGTACCCGTTCGAGCTCGGCAAGCGGCTCGACGACGCCATCGTCCGCGTGCTGGCGCAGGGGGACCTGGCGTTCTTCGAGCGCCTTGGCGCCGCGTCGGCGGAGAAGAATCTCGCCACCTTCCACAAGGCGTTCCTGACGCCGGGCGACCCGCACGCCTTTCTCGCCAAGGCGGGCACCATCTACCGCATGTACTACGAGACGGGCCGGCGGGAATACGAGAAGACGGGTGAGCGTGAGGCGCTGCTGCGGACGTTCGACGCCCAGACCTTCAGCGCCCCGGACTGCCTGACGGTCGTCGGCTGGTACCGCCACGCGATGGAGCTGTGCGGGGCCGCCGGCGTGACCATCGTCGAGGAGGAGTGCCGCGCGTCGGGTGGCGCGACGTGCCGCTACCGGATCGCGTGGGCCCGCTAGCTCGAGGACACCACCGACACGGTGAAGACGAGGAT
>JAYTEN010000321.1:0-14065 GCA_043735145.1 Gemmatimonadota bacterium
GGTGGGCAGCGTGGGCGCAGGAAGCGCCTACGGACCCGGGGCGGGATTGCTGGTCGGCCTCTCGGCCGGGCGCCTGACCTACGCGGGGGTGCGGTGGGCCTCTTACACCGGCCGCACGTCGACCGACGGCACGGTGCGGGTGCGGACCCGCACCCAGACCTTTTCCGCCGACGTCGGCGTCGTCCTTCCGTTAGGCGGGATGGAGCTGATGCCGGGCATCAGCCTGGGCGCCCTCCGGTTCGCCCAGAGGCACGGCGCGGCGGGCGATACCACCGGGGCCCTCACATCGTTGACGGGACACGCGGTGGAGTTCCTGGTCTCGCCCGGCCTGGCGCTGGAAATCCATGCGGGGGGATCCTTCGCCTTCATCCCGGAAATCCAGTGGAGCCTGGCCGGCCACCCCGACCTGCCCTTCCGCGCGTTTCACCGCGGGCTGGTCGCGACGATTCGCCTGGTGACCGTGACCGAGATCGGGCGCGTCCGGCGCTAGCGCAGCACGGGCTGCAGTGCCTGGCCGGTATAGGACGCCTGGTTGTCCCGTACCGTTTCTGGCGATCCTTCGGCCACCACCCGGCCGCCCGCTTCCCCGCCCTCCGGGCCCAGGTCGACGACCCAATCCGACGTCTTGATGACATCGAGGTTGTGCTCGATGACGATGACCGTGTTGCCCTTGTCCACCAGGCGGTGCAGCACCTCAAGCAGCAGCCGCACGTCCTCGAAATGCAGGCCCGTGGTCGGCTCGTCGAGGATGTACAGGGTCCGGCCGGTGTCGCGCTTGCTCAGCTCGCTCGCCAGCTTCACGCGCTGCGCCTCGCCGCCCGACAGCGTGGTCGCGCTCTGCCCGATGTGGATGTAGCCCAACCCGACGTCGTTCAGCGATTCGAGCTTCTGCCGCGCGCGCGGCTGGTTGGCGAAGAAGTCGAGCCCCTCGGCGACGGTGAGGTCGAGTACGTCGGCGATGCTCTTGCCCTTGAAGCGCACCTCGAGCGTCTCGCGGTTGTAGCGGCGCCCGCGGCACACTTCGCAGGGGACGAACACGTCGGGGAGGAAATGCATTTCGATCTTCACCAGGCCGTCGCCCTGGCACGCCTCGCACCGGCCGCCCTTCACGTTGAATGAAAACCGTCCCGGTCCGTAGCCGCGCATCTTGGCCTCGGGCAGCTCGGCAAAGATGTCGCGAATGGGCGTGAAGAGCCCGGTGTAGGTCGCCGGGTTCGAGCGCGGCGTGCGCCCGATGGGACTCTGGTCGATGTCGATGACCTTGTCGATGTGCTCGAGGCCGTCGATGCGAGTGTGCGCGCCGGGGATGAGCTTCGCGCGATAGAAATGCCGCGCCAGCGACTGGTACAGGATATCCGTGATGAGGGTGCTCTTGCCCGAGCCGCTCACGCCGGTGACCGAGATGAACGTCCCCAGCGGAAACTCGACCGTCAGGTTCTTGAGGTTGTGGTGCTTCGCGCCGACGACGCGCAGCACTTTCTTCTCGTCGAGCGGGCGGCGTGCCGAGGGGATGTTGATCCGCAGCTCGCCGCGCAGGTAGCGCCCGGTGAGCGACTCCGGCGCCGCGAGGATCTTGTCGAGGGTGCCCGCCGCCATGACGTGACCGCCCAGCCGCCCGGCGCGGGGGCCGAGATCCACGATGTAGTCGGCCGCGCGGATCGTTTCCTCGTCGTGCTCCACGACGAGCACGGTGTTGCCGAGGTCGCGCAGCTCCTTGAGCGTAGCGAGCAGGCGGCCGTTGTCGCGCGGGTGCAGGCCGATCGACGGCTCGTCGAGAATGTAGAGCACGCCCACGAGGCGCGAGCCGATCTGGGTCGCGAGGCGGATGCGCTGCGCTTCGCCGCCGGAGAGTGTGCCGGCCGAACGGCTGAGGGTCAGGTAGTCGAGCCCGACGTTCACGAGGAAGCGCAGGCGGTCGCGCACTTCCTTCAGGATCGGGCCGGCGATCTCGTTGTCGAGCCCGGCTTTCCCGGCGGAGCGGATCGGCAGCGCGTCGACGAAGGCCAGCGCCGCGCTCACGGCGCGGTCGGTGAGATCACCGATGCCGAGACCGCCCAGCAGGACCGACAGCGACTCCCGGCGCAGCCGCTGGCCGCCGCAGGCCGAGCAGGGGCGGAGCACCATGAACTCCTCGAGCGAGGAGCGCACGCCGTCGGACGTGGTTTCCTTGTAGCGCCGCTCGACGTTGCGGAGGATGCCTTCCCACTTCGATTCGTAGTCGCTGCGCTTCTCGCCCTCGAGCTTGAACTTGTAGACCTTGTCGCCGGTGCCGTAGAGCAGCGCCTTCTTCACCACCGCGGGGAGCTTGCCCCACGGCGTATTGAGGTCGAAGCCCAGCTCCTTCGCGAGCGTCGGCAGCAGCGAGCGGCGCAGGAACCCCGACGGCTCGCCCCATGGCAGCACCACGCCCTCGAGGATCGAGATCGACGCGTCGGCGAGGGCGAGTTCCTCGCTCACCTCGCGCCGGGTGCCGAGGCCGGCGCATTCGGGGCAGGCGCCATAGGGGGAGTTGAACGAGAACTGCCGCGGCTCCAGCTCGGGAAGCGAGAGCCCGCACTTGGGGCACGAATACTTCTCCGAAAACATGATGCTCTCGGTTCGCGCGTCGTGCGTCGTGCGGCGGGCGTCGGGGGCGTGATGCCTGACCACTTCGATGACGCCCTCAGCCGCTCGTAAGGCAGTCTCGACCGAATCGGCCAGGCGCTGGCGGTCGTCGGGCGACACCGCGAGGCGGTCCACCACGATCGCGATGTCGTGGTTGGTGCGCTTGTGGAGTTTCGGCGCGTCCTCGAGCGCGATGACCTCGCCGTCCACGCGGGCCCGGACGAATCCCTGCTTGCGCGCCTCCTCGAACAGGTCGCGGAATTCGCCCTTGCGCCCGCGCACCATGGGCGCGAGGATCTCGATCTTCGTGCCGGCTGGCCAGCCGAGGATGGTGTCGGTGATCTGGCTGGCGCTGGAGCGCTGGATCGGCGTGCCGTCGTTAGGGCAGTGCGGCGTGCCGGCGCGCGCGTAGAGCAGCCGGAGGTAGTCGTAGATCTCGGTGATGGTGCCGACGGTCGAGCGCGGATTCTGGCCCGCCGTCTTCTGCTCGATGGCGATCGCGGGCGAAAGGCCCTCGATGGTGTCGACGTCGGGCTTCTCCATCAGCCCGAGGAACTGCCGGGCGTAGGCCGAGAGCGACTCGACGTACCGGCGCTGGCCTTCGGCGTAGATGGTATCGAAGGCGAGCGATGACTTGCCCGAGCCCGACAGCCCGGTGATCACCGTCAGGGAGCCGCGCGGAATCTCGACATCGATGTTCTGGAGGTTGTGCTCGCGGGCACCGCGGACGATCAGACGGTCATCAGAAGGCATCCAACCAAGTTACCTAGCGGCGGCGGGTGGATTCAACGGGGCCATGACGAACGAGGGGCGTCCAGCTGCGGACGCCCCCCGGAACGGAGCCTGCAGGGACTAGAACTCCGAGTTCCCCCGGCCCGACGGCTCGTCATCTAACTCCGAGTCCATGGACCCATGCGACGACGAATCGTCGCGCGATGACTGGCCGCTGGACGACTGGTCCGAGGAGCCGGACTCGCCCAGGCTGTCTTCGATGTCCTCGACCGACAGCTCGAGGGAGCTGGCGTCGCGGCCCGTCGCCTTGCGGATCTGGGCCTGCTGCTCCGGCGTCAACTGCAGGCGCAGGTTCTGCGAGCTCGCACCGCCAGAAACGCCGCGGCTGGAGCCCTGCGCGCCCTTGCTGCTGTCCTGCGACTGCTTCTGGCTGCTGCTCTGGCTGGCGTTCGACTGGCCGCTCGTCTGGCCCTGGCTCGCGCCCGTATTCTTCCCCTTCATATTGTCCTGGCTGCCGGCGCCCGGCTGATTGCGCTGGCTGCTGTCATCTCTGGAATTGCCCGGATTGTTGGGCATGTTTGAACCTCCGTGCGAAGACGCTCCATATGATGCGGAACACCGGGCCGGCGTGACAGAAACTGCGAAAACCATCACACGGTCCGTATGTGAGGTACCCCCTCCACATTGGTGCGTTCCGAATCACCGCGTCGCAAACCACGGAACAAAACGGCTCGGCAGGTGTTCGAGATCGGCGTACGGGTACGCGTGGTACCGAACGAGAAAAAGGCGCCCTGATGGGCGCCTTTGTTCCGTCTGCCGGTCCATGGGTCACCCCGGAATCTTCCCCGTTCAGGGTCGCGCGACTCGGCTCATCCATGCGTCGCCATGCCGGTCCCGGATCGTGACCGCCGCGCGCCGCATGTCGTCCGAGAGCGTCACCCGCCAGACCGGGCGCGGTATCGTTCCGAGCACTTCCAGCCGGCCGGGGCCACGCATCCGTTGCAACAGCACCGTCTCCTGGGTCTTGAAGATGGCGAAGGCGATGGAGCCGTCGCGCTGCGGCTGAAGGATCGCGTTCTCGCCGAACATCGCCGCCCACTTCGTGAACTTGCCATCGGCGAGATCGACCACGCTGAGCCCCAGGGTGTCGTACGTCGCGTCCCACCCGACCACCGCGAGGTGATGGGCGTCCAGCACGTTGGCTACGGTGAAAATTGAGATGAACCAGTCGGGCTTTGGCAGTGCGCGCGGCGCCCGGTCGGCAGGCGTCTGGACCATGAGATTGAGCGACTGGCCGGGAATCCAGGCCCATCCGCCGCCCGCCAGCGGTGCCATGTCGGTGATGGCCGAATCGGCAACCAGAAGGACGTTGGTGCGCGGGCCACCCCGGACGTCCGCGAAGGAGAGTTGGGTTCCCCCCGCGACGCGCTCGGCCAGCGCCACATGGGTGCTGTCGCCCCAGAAGGCGATCTCCCTGGTGCCGTTGATCGGCACGGGGGTCTCCGGTCCGCCCGCCGCCGCCATGACGCCGAGCGGCGCCGTTGCCGTACCACGGCGGGACACCAGGACGCGCGCGCCATCAGGAGACAGGTACAGGACCATGCTCGCCGTCGCGCGCATCACCCGGCGCTCGTCAGGCAGCGCGCCGCGCAGCAAGTCCCGCGCATCGACGACGAAGCCGATGAACTCCGTGGTCCCCTCGTCCACGACCAGGTGCCCGCCGTCGGCGGTGACGTCGAAACGCGTGACCTCGCCGGAGTACAGCGTATCGAACGAGGTCGCGAACACGCCGGTCGAGCGATCGAAGTCGATGCGGACGATCGACGGGCGCGGATTTCCCGGCTGGGCGAGCCGGACGAACACGGCGTGTTCGGCCGCGTGGCCGTCGGTGCTCCCGCTACCCAGCGGCAGGCGTCCGCCAGTCCCGCCCTGGCGGTCGACCGCGCGGAGCTCGGTGCCGTTTCCGCGCAGCGAAACGATGATCCAGCGGGATCCCGGCACCGCCCCGACCAGGCTGAGCCAATTGGCCCGGGCCATGACGCGAATGCTGTCGCGCGGCACGCCGTCAAGGCCGGACACTGTCACCCAATGCACACTATCGGGGCGGTTCACCGGTGGTGCGAAGAGCAGCGAATCCCCGCCGGCATAGAACACCGCGCCGCCCGGCGTGATGTGCCGCGGCGACCCGCCGAGGGCGGAGATCAGCCAGCTGCCATACCGGTTTCCCACGCTGCCAATGAAGAGCAGGTTCCGCCGGTCGGGACTCCACTGGAGATCGTACAGCGCCGTCGCGCCATCGAAGAGCCGGCGCGTGGTCGTGCCCCCGACATCCTGGAGCTCGATCCCATAGCGGCAAGTGCCGGCGCCGCAATCGGTCGCGACATAGGCGAGCTGCTTGCCGTCGGGCGAGATCGCCGGGTAGGACACGCGGCCGGTGAAGGTGAGCTGGGTGCGGTCGCGCAGCACCAGGGCCGCCCGAAGCTCGGGATGGGCGCGCCGGAGCGAGGGCAGGACGAAGAGCAGCACCAGCGCCACGGCGGCGACAGCCGCCGCGCCCCAGACGAGGACGGCGGTCCGGCGATCCGCCGCCGGCGCCGTGGCGCGGGTCGAGGCGGCGAGAGCCTGATGGAACGCGCCGGCGCTGGTGAAGCGGTCGGCCGGGACCTTGGCGAGCGCCTTCGCCACCGCGTTGTCGACGCCCTCGGGCACGGTGTCGCGCACCACCCGCAGCCGCGTGGGCCGCTCGGTCATCAGCTTGGCGATCATGGCCTGCGCCGTCGCGCCGGTGACCGGCGGCTCGCCCGCCAGCATCTCGTACAGCACCGCGGCGAGCGAGTAGACGTCGCTGCGCGCGTCGAGGGTGCGGTCGCCGGTCGCCTGCTCGGGCGACATGTACTGCGGCGTGCCTAACGACAATCCCGTCTCGGTCAGCCGGTTGCCGCCCGCCTCCTTGACCGCGAGCGCGATGCCGAAATCCGCCAGCATCGCCTCGCCCTCGTGCAGCAGGATGTTCTCGGGCTTGATGTCGCGGTGCACCACCCCCTGCTGGTGGGCATAGTCGAGGGCGCTGGCGATCTGCCGCGTGATCGACAGCGCCTCGTCGAGCGGGAGCTGCTTCTCGCGCTCCAGCTTCGAGCGCAGCGACTCGCCGCGCACGTACGGCAGCACGTAGTAGTAGATGCCGTCGGCCTCGCCCGAGTCGATGAGGGTGAGGATGTGCGGATGGTCGAGCCGCGCGGTGATGCGGACCTCGTTGAGGAACCGGTCGCCGCCCAGCACGGCGCTCAGGTCGGCACGCAGAATCTTGAGCGCGACGTCCCGGTCGTGTTTCTTGTCGCGCGCCAGGTAGACCGTAGCCATGCCGCCGGCCCCGATCTCGCGCTCGATGACGTAGCGGTCGGACAGCGCCGCCGCGATGCGTGTGGTTTCCGTCATGCCCGCCCAAGATGGTCCCCGGAACCGCCCGCCGCCAGTCAAAAGCGCCCGGGCCACTTTCCGCGGCGCCCTCCGATGGTCATTGTTGATGCGATGCGATCGCCCCTGGCCCCCCTCGATCCCTGTTGCCTGGCACTGCCGCTTCCGGAACGGTTCCGCCGTTGAGCCGGCGCAGCAGCGGCGAGCTTCCCGATGCGCCGCTTCTTGCTGCGGAAACCGTGGTGCTCGGGACCGAGGAAGAGGCTCGGACCCTCGACCCGTGGCGCGAGTTGTGCAGCGAAGCGGCGCGCGTCATCTGGAACAGCCAGACGCCGCTGGAGGGTGAGCTGGCGATCGCGTTCGTGCCGGGGCCGGCGCCTACCCAGGACGGAAAGCATCGCGTGGTCGTGGGTGGCTATAGCCCGGAGACCCGTACCGTCCTCGTGTTCATCGAGTCGTTGGAGAAGGTACGGCGCGACCGGTCCTACTTGCGGCAGCTGCTTCGCACCCTGGCCCATGAGGTGACTCACGCGGTTCAGCATCGGGAGCACCCCGGCCTGCGGCCCGGCCGTCTCGGTTCCGTCACCCTCGATGCCGAAGCCTACGCCAAGGACCCCCTCGAACGCGCCGCCGTGGCCGAGGAATCGGCCTTCGACCACGTGCTCTTCAGCGAAAGCCCCCCCCCCGACGCCCTGTCCCGGGTGGCGGCCTACCGCGCCCACCTGACGCCGCATCTTTTCGAGATGATCCACGAGCTGGAGAAGTAGCCGCGGGTAGTCCCCCGCCCATTGCCTCTTGCGGCTCGACGCCGGGATTCGCACATTTGCTGCCCCCCGCAACCGCTTGAGCGAGTGACCCTTAACGCGTACGCGTCGGTCTATGTGATGGCGATCAGCACCACGCCCTCCGCGGACGCGGGTCGCACCTTGGTGCGCGAGCTGGTGCAGCGTCGGCTCATAGCCTGCGGCACCGTACTTGCGGGCGGAACATCGATATACCGATGGAACGACGCGATCGAAGAGACCGCTGAGGCGGTATTACTGATGAAGACCCGGGTTGAGCGGTGGGATGAGCTGAAACGGGTATTTCCCGCCCTGCACCCGTACGATGTTCCGGAGCTGATCCTTGTTCCGATCGCTGGTGGGCACAAGCCCTACCTGGACTGGCTGAGCGCGGAGACGTGAGCAATGGGTCGGCACAGACGGCGGAATCGGCGCGGCGCGCCGGAGCAGATGAACGGCGGCACCGGCCATTCGGTGATCAGCCCCGTGACCACGGGCGAGACGCTCGCACCGACCTACGTGCCGGTAGAGCCGAGCCCCTGGAGCGCGGAGTCGGACACTCCGGTGCTGCCGCTCGAAGGGTTGCAGCCCTGGGACGAGATTCCCGGCCCCGCCATCGCACTGGACCAGGAGCCGGCCACGGTCACCAGCACCACGCGCGACTCGGACGATCCCAGCCAGCTCGACCTGACCGCTTCGCGCCACGAAGTGCCTGACGAGACGCCGGTTCCGCGCCCGATGCTCGTCCTCGAATCCGAGCCACCGGTCGAAGTGCAGGCCGAGCTGATCCTCGAAGCCGCCGAAGGCGCCGAGTCCGCCGCCACCGAGCCGCCCGTCGCCGACGCCGTCGAGCCGGTGCAGACGTTCGAGCCCGTCGTCGATCCGGTCGAGCTGCGCTACCAGGACGCGCGCACCGCCTTCGACGAAGGCCGCGACGCCGAGGCTCGGGGCATCTACAAGGAAGTCATCGCGGCGCGGCCCACGCATCTCGCGGCGCGCAACAACCTGGCGTTGCTGCTCGAGAAGGGCGGCGACACGCAGGCGGCGCTCGCCGAGTACGACCGGGCGCTCGACCTGGATGCCGACCACGCGACGCTGCTCACCAATCGCGGCGCACTGCTCGGTGCCATGGGACGCTATGCCGCCGCCGAACGCGATCTCAAGCGCGTGCTGCGCAATGACGCGTCACACCTCGAGGGACTGTTCAACCTGGGCGTGGTGATGACGCGCAAGGGCCTGTGGAGCGAAGCGGTCCAGCAGCTGCGCCGGGTGGTCGAGATCGACCCGACGCGCGGCCCCGCCTACTTCTACCTGGGCGAGGCGCTGAACAAGATCGACGACCTCTACGGCGCGATGGCCGCGTATCAGCGTGCCGCCGAGCTGGTCCCCGATCATCCCCGCGCCCTCTACGGCCTCGGCATCGTGTACGACCGTCTCGGCCGGCCGGATGACGCTGCCCGCATGTACCGCCGCTCGCGCGAGACCGGCAAGCGGTGATCCTCGCGGTCGTGGGCGACCTCCCGTCCGTCGCTGCGGACGCGGTGGTCCGGCCCGCGAACACACGGCTCGAGCCACTCACTCCGGCCTCGCGGCGCATCGATGATGCCGCGGGGCCGAAGTTCATCGAGCAGTGCCGCCTGCGCCACGAGCTGCCGCCGGGCGCCGCCGTCGTGACGGGAGCCGGGAACCTGATGGCCGAGTTCGTGGTGCACACCGTTCTGGGCGCCGCCGCCGAGGATGTCACCACCGATACCGTCCGCCGGTCCACCGAGGCCGCGCTCTGGCAGTGCACCCAGTGGCAGATCGCGACACTCGCGTGCGCCGTCCCCGCCGCCGGCAATCTCGCGGCGCCCGCCGCCCTGGCCGCGCTGCTCGGCGCGGCGCGGACGCATATGCGAAACGCCGACCATCCCGCTACACTGCTGATCGTGTCCGCCGACGACGCCGAATCCGCGATGGCCAGGGCCCAGGTGGGCGAGGAGCCGTCCTGAGCCGCCGGCTCGCCGTCGGCGCCATCACCCTCGCCTGGGTTGCCGGCATCGGACTGCTCGTGAAGCGGGAATATTTCCGCCCCACCGCCGACCTGCTGGCCGAGGCCGCCACGCGGGTGGGGCCGAGCTCCAGCTACTACGCCCTGACGATGGGCGGCGCGCCGATCGGGTACGAGACCAGCACCATCGACACCACGCCGGCCGGCATCACCGTGCAGAGCAACGTGGTGATGGACATCCAGGCGCTGGGTGCGGCCCAGAAGACGGGCATCGTCACCATCATGAACCTCACCCGCACGCTGCACCTGCGCAGCTTCGAGGCGTCGCTCACCAGCGACGCGGCGCGCTACAAGGTGAGCGGCCGCGTGGACGGCGACACCGCCATGGACGTGACGATCGAGACCGGCGGCGCTCCAGAGCACCACCGGATTCCGTTGCCGCAGCCGATCGTCCTGTCGGAGCTCGTCAACCTGCGGCTCGCCGTCGGCGGCGCGATGAAGCCGGGCAAGACCTATGCGCTGCGCATGTTCGACCCGATCCTGCTCCAGCAGCGCGACGTGACGCTGCGGGTCCTGGCCGAAAGCACGATCGTCTTCCCCGACAGCGCGGCGTACGATTCCGTCACCGCGCGCTGGGTCCCGGCGCGCTTCGACACGGTGCGCGCATTCAAGGTGTCCCAGAGCATGGGCGAGCTGTCGCTCGAGTCGTGGATCGACGAGCGCGGCGCCGTGCTGTCGGCCAATACGCCGATCGGCATGACGGTGCACCGCACGGCGTTCGAGATCGCGGTCGAGAACTGGAAGCACGACCGGGCGCGCGGCGCGACCACGGCCGCCGGAACCGGCAGCGACGTCATCAGCGCCACCGCCATCGCGTCCAATGCGACGCTGCATCCCGAGGGGCTGACGTCGCTCCAGGTGCGCCTGGGCAACATCACGCTGGGCGGATTCGATCTGAGCGGCGGGCGCCAGCGCCTCTCGGGCGACACGCTCACGGTCACGCGAGAGCTCGGCTTCGGCGACGCGCCCGGCGGCAGCCCGCCGGCGATGCTGAATGCGTCGGTGCCGATGCAGGCCGCGGGCGACACGGCGATCGAGGCGGCGCTGCGGCCCGAGCCGCTGGTGCAGTCGGACGACCCGCGCGTCATCGCGCAGGCGCACACCATCATCGGGACGGAGCGCCGCGCGGGCCGCGTCGCCGAGCTGCTGACGCGCTGGGTCTACAGCACGCTGGAGAAGAAGATCACCATCAGCGTGCCGAGCGCGACACAGGTGCTCGCGTCGAAGAGCGGCGACTGCAACGAGCACACCGTCCTGTACGTCGCGCTGGCGCGGGCGGCCGGCCTGCCCGCCCGCACCGCGGCGGGCGTGGTCTACCTGCGCGGCCATTTCTACTATCACGCCTGGCCCGAGGTATGGCTCGGGCAATGGGTCGCGGTGGATCCGACCTTCGGCCAGTTCCCGGCCGACGCGGCCCACCTGCGCTTCGTGCTGGGCGGCCTCGCCCGCCAGGTCGAGCTCGTCCGCCTCATCGGGAGACTCCAGTTGACCGTCGTGCCCGCCGAATGATCCAGATCGAGAACCTCACCAAGATGTACGGCAGCTTCCGCGCCGTGGACGCGATCTCCTTCGACGTGCCGAAGGGCACGCTGCACGGCTTTCTCGGGCCCAACGGCGCGGGCAAGACCACGACGCTGCGGATGATCGCCGGCATCCTCCGGCCGACGTCGGGCTCGGTGCGCATCGGCGGCTACGACGTGGCGACCAACCCGATCGCGGCGAAAATGAAGCTCGGCTTCATTCCCGACCGGCCCTTCGTCTACGACAAGCTCACCGGCGCCGAGTTCCTGCGGTTCGTGGCGGGGCTGTACGGTCAGGAAGGCAAGGTGGTCGAGCGGCGCATCGACGAGCTGCTCGAGATCTTCGAGTTATCGGCGTGGAAGAACGAGCTGGTCGAGTCCTACTCGCACGGCATGCGGCAGAAACTCATCATCTCCAGCGCGCTGATCCACCGGCCCGAGCTGATCGTGGTGGATGAGCCGATGGTCGGTCTCGACCCGCGCGGCGCGCGGTTGCTGAAGGACCTGTTCCGCGAATTCACCAGCCGCGGCGGCACGGTGCTGATGAGCACCCACACGCTCGAGATCGCGGAAGCGCTGTGCGACCGGATCGCGATCATCCAGGGCGGCAAGATCGTGGCCCACGGCTCGATGGATGAGCTGCGCAAGCAGCACGACGTCGGCGCGCTCGAGGACCTCTTCATGCGCCTGACCGGCGGCGCGGCGGCACGGGAGCTGAAGGCGGTGCTCGAAGCGTGAGGGCGGGGACCGTGGACCGGGGACCGGGGACCGGGGGAAAGCAGCCATCACTCGGACACGTGTTGATCCCGAAGTGGCGAACCGTGCTGACGCGGATGCGCCAGGAGCGGGATGAGGGCGGGCGTGGCAAGGCCGCCGTCCTCGCCGTCGTCGGGCTGCTGTTCTGGGTCTTCGTCTTCGGCATCTGCTTCAAGGTGCTGAAGTACTTCCGCGGCATCGAGGAAATCGGGTCGCTGCTCGCGGCCAAGATGCTGGGGCTGGTGCTGCTGAGCTTCGTCTCGGTGCTCCTGCTCTCGAACGTGATCACCGCGCTGAGCTCGTTCTTCCTGGCGAAGGACCTCGACCTGCTGGTGAGCTCGCCGGTCGACGGGCTGCGGATCTACCTGGCCAAGTTGCTGGAGACGCTCATCACGTCGTCGTGGATGGTCGCCCTCGCGGCGGTGCCGATCTTCACGGCGTTCGGCGTCGTGTACGGCGGCGGCCTGCTCTACCCCGTGATCGTCCTGCTCACACTGGTGCCTTTCCTCGTCATGCCGGCGGTCCTTGGCAGCGCCGTCACCACCATCCTGGTGAACGTCTTCCCGGCTCGCCGGACCCGGGACCTGCTGTCGATCATCGCCCTCGGTGCCGGCGCCGGCGTGATCCTGCTGTTCCGGATCGTGCGCCCCGAGCGCCTGGCGCGGCCCGAAGGATTCCAGAACCTGCTCGATTTCATCGCAGTGCTGAAGACGCCGACGTCGCCGCTGCTGCCATCGGAATGGGTGACCAGGGCCACGATGGGACACCTGACCGGCCATCCCGACTGGCTCGCGATCTATCTTCTCTGGACGACGGCCGCGGTACTCGTCGCGGCGGGCGCGTGGCTCCACGGGCGCGCGTACCACACGGGATTCACCAAGGCCCAGGAAGGCGCCGAGCGGTTCGTGCGGGGCGGATTCTGGGACTTCACGCTCGGCGGGCTGCTGAAGCCGCTGGGCTCCTCGCGGCGCGAATTCATCCTCAAGGACCTGCGGCTCTTCTTCCGTGACACGACGCAGTGGAGCCAGTTGATCCTCCTGGCGGCCCTGCTGGTGGTCTACCTCTTCAACATCAAGTCGCTGCCGCTCTTCCGGGGCGAGCAGGTGCCGTTCTTCCTGGTGAGCGTGGTCTCGTTCCTCAACCTGGGGCTGGCGGGGTTCGTCCTCGCGTCGATCGCGGCGCGCTTCATCTTCCCGGCGGTGAGCCTCGAGGGACGGCAGATGTGGCTGCTGCGCAGCTCGCCCCTCGAAATGCGCGCGATGCTCTGGGCCAAGTACTGGGTGGGCACGATCCCGCTGCTGGTGCTGGCGCTGGCGATCACGGTCCTCACCAACGTCCTCCTCAAGGCGACGCCGTTCATGATGGCGGTGGGGGTAGGCACCATCCTGCTGCTCACCTTTGCCATCAGCGCCATGGCGCTCGCCTTCGGGGCACTGTACCCGCAGTTCGAGACCGAAAACGCGGCCCAGATCCCGACCAGCTTCGGCGGGCTCGTCTTCATGATGGCGACGATCGCCCTGCTGTCGGTGGTCATCGTGATCGAGTCGGTGCCCGTGTACCGGTACCTGCGCGCGTCATTCGATCATCAGCCGCTGTCGGTGTCACCGCTGATGGTGGGATCGTTCGCGCTGGCCGCCGGCGTCTGCCTGGCGGCGACGGTCATACCGCTGAAGATCGCGCTGCGGCGCATCGAGGAGTACGAGTTCTAGAAGCAGATTCAAGACAAAAGACACAAGACATAAGACTCAAGACCCCGCGACGGCATCTTTGTCCCGGGGTCTTGTGTCTTGAGTCTTCTGTCTTGAATCTGCCTTTCAGGCCGGCGTCGCGCCCCGGGTCCCGGCGCTCGCCGCGTTGGCGATGCGGATCGCCTGCATGACCAGGTCGCGCTGTTTCACGCCCGCCTTCACGCGCGCCACCAGCTCGGCGGGCTGGACCGGCTTCGCCAGGTAGCCGTCGGCGCCGGCTTCGGCACCGCGCACGCGATCTTCGCTCGAATCGAGCGCCGTCAGCATGATCACCGGCGTGAAGGCGTTCGCCGGATTCGCCTTGATCCGGCGGCAGACCTCGAACCCGTCCATTCCCGGCATATCGACATCCAGCAGCACGAAATCCGCGGGGCGCTGCGCCAGCTCGGCCAGCGCCGCGCGGCCGTCGGCAGCGACTTCGACGTGGAACGCGTGCATGCGCAGGAACCGCGTCACCGC
>JAYTEN010000322.1:0-7089 GCA_043735145.1 Gemmatimonadota bacterium
TCGCCGGTCCGCCGCAGGAAGGCGATGCCGCGCAGGATCCTGGCGGCGGTCTTGTCGCCGAAACGCGGCAGCCCGGCGAGCCGGCCGTCGTGGGCCGCAACCTCGAGCTCGGCAACGGTGGCGATACCTAACGATGCATGAATGGTCCGGATGCGGGTGACGCCGAGGCCGGAAATGCGCAGCATCTCGACCAGGCCGGCGGGGACCTCGGCCTTCAGCGTCTCGAGGGCGGTCGAGCGGCCGGTGGACTCGAGCTCGCGCACGACGTCCAGGGTGCCCTTGCCGATCCCGGGGACATCGCCCAGCGCGCCGGTGCGCGCGGCCTCGGCGACGTCGCCGGCAAAGCCCTCGACGGCATGCGCCGCGGTGCGGAACGCGCGCACCCGGAACTCATTGTCGCCCTTGAGCTCGAGGTACGACGCGATCTGTTCGAGGGTGTGCGCCGCGGCGTGCTTGTCCATCCGGGGTGAAACTAGTCGCCAAGTCGCCAAGTCGCCTAGTCGCCCAGTCGCCCACTCGCCCACTCGCCCACTCGCCCACCTTATCCGGCCGTGGCCTCAATGGTGCGCATCACCAGCGTCGCGAGCTCGTGCTCGTCCACAACCGAAATCAGGCCCGCGGCCTCGCCGCCGGCCAGCTCGCTCGTGAAGGCACTGGCGCCACTCTCCCGCGCACCCGATGGCGGCGCCGGCAGCGTGATCGCGCCTTCCATCGTGGTGAAGCCTTCGCGCTCCACGCGGAATCCCAGGATCGCGAGCGCGTGCACCCGATCCTGCGTCGCGATCACGAAAACGCCGTCGAGGGGCTCGTGCGCGTCGCCCGCCACCGGCTCGCCCCACACCAGGCGCTCGGGGAGCTGGACGTAGCACACCAGGGGGAAAGTGGGAGAGTGGGCGAGGGGATAGTTGCCGGTCAGCGCAGAGCGCAGCTGCGCTTCCGTTACCGTGACCAGCGGCCAGTCGCGTACCCACGCGGCGTAGAGCATGTGCAGCAGCGCGCCATACGCATTGATAGTGTCGGCAGGCGCTTCTTCCGGTACCAGGTCGCGCAGCACCGCGCCCACCGCGCCATTCAATACAAAGGCGTCGCGGTCGAGGTCATCCAGCTTCGCCGCGGTGAGCGACTCGCGGATCTCCTGGAAATGCGGCTCACCAATGCCGTAGAGGAGTCCCGTCCAGGGCAGCGGACGCTCAGCCATCGCTGGTGCACTCCATGCAGAGCAGGTCGGGGCGCGCCTCGGACACGAGGGCGGGATAACCGCAGCGCACGCACGGGGCCCACGGCGCGATCTGGTGCGCCTGCATGCCGTAGCGGTTGCGCAGGGCGTTCGCGGCGCGCGCCAGCACGTCGCGGCATTCATCGGGTCGCAGCTGCGTCGCGCCGGCCGACGCCGCTTCGCGGTCCTTGAATTCGGGGAATTTCGGAGACTCGCCCCAGCGCCAGGCCGGCGATGTCGCCGCCGGGCTGCGGCCGAGGAGGTGCAGGTGCAGGTTGCGATACTGGCGCGGCAGCTTCGGGCCCACCGGCTCAGCGGCGTCGTTCAGCGCCCAGTTGCCCGCCTCCCAGTAATTCACGCAGCCATCCCGGAGCTGCGGCAGCGCGTCGATCATGGCGCGCGCGGTCGCCGCCACCAGGAACGAAAAGAGCGCCAGCTCCTCGGCGTCGAGCTCGCTGCGCTCCCAGACGGGTCGCGGCGGATTGACGATGAGCTGGCCGCCGTCCTCGCGGTTCACGAGGGTGGACATGGCATCGGGCAGCACCACCGTGCCGCCGGCGCAGGCGAACAGCACCCGGTTCACGCCGGCCCCGTGTCGCGCGTCGTGCGTCGTGCGTCGTGGGTTGGCAGGAAGGCGTCGAGCACCTGCACGAACTTCTCCGTTTCTTCTGCATACAGTGCGTGACCGCTGTCCTCGAAGATCTCGAGGCGGGCGTGGGGCATCAGCGAGACCAGCGTTTCCGACGCCGAGACCGGCACGGGGTCCCAACGGCCGTGGAGCACCAGGGTTTCGGCGCTGATGGATTTCACGCGCTCGCGCAGGTCGATGCCGAGGAGCGATTCCCACACCGCCTTCTGCGCGCGGGCGCCGACGCGAAAGGGCGTCAGGTTCTTCGCTCGCGCCGGCTCCCTGAAATACCCCGCCACCGACAGCTCGAACGCGCGCTTCCAGAATGCATTGGGGTCACGCTCGCGCAGCCCCGACTGCGACAACTCCGCCCGCGCGGCCGCGACCTCGGGCGCCGCCTGCCGGCGCTCGAACTCTCTATTGTAAGCGGCGCGGGCGTCGGGATAGGTTGGCGCGGGCCCGATCAGGGCCAGCCGGCCGACCAGGTCGGGGTGCTCCAGCGCAAATAGCAGCGCCAGCAAGCCGCCCCACGAAAATCCGAGCAATGTGGCCGGCACCGGCCGCGCCTCGGCGCGAACGACGGCGGCCAGGTCGGCGACGTGGGCCCGCCAGTCGAGCGGCGCTTCGCGCGGGACCTCGGATTTGCCGCCGCCCCGCTGGTCGTAGTAGAGGATGGTGCGGCCAGTGGCCAGCAGGTCGAACTGGGGCCGGAGATAATCCTGCGACGCCCCGGGCCCGCCGTGCAGCGTGACGATGACGGGGTCGGTGTCGCCGACCCACCTCGCGAACAGCGCGATCCCGGGCTCGCTGGCTGCGATAAGAGCAGTTCGTTCCATAAGTGCAGAATCTAGAATCTAGAATCTAGAATCTAGATTCTAGATTCTTGGTTCTCAGTTAGTTCTTCCCCCGAGTCTGACCATCACCCGCACCAGCTGGCCGCCGCGCTTGTAGCGCACCTCCACCGAGTCGCCCGCCGCGTGGTTCATCAGGGCGTTCTGGAAGTCCTGGAGGTTGCCGACGCTGTCGGCCCCGATGCCGACCAGGATGTCGCCGGCGCGCAGCCCGCCCGAATCGGCGGCGCTGCCGGTGCGCACGCCCGACAGCAGGACGCCGCCCGGCTCGGACGCCATGTCGGGGATGGTGCCTAACGTCGGACGCGGGCGCCCGCTCCCGGCGTTGGCGGGCATCGCCGGGGGCGGCACGTCCACGAACGTCAGCCGGCCCGGCAACGCGTCCATGCGGCGGATGAGCGCGCCGGCGAAGTCGGCCACCGTCACGATGCCGTCGGCGTTGATCTTGTCGGCGTCGTCGCTGGGGCGGTGATAGTCCTCGTGCAGGTCGGTGAAGAAGTGCAGCACCGGGATCTTCTGCGCGTAGAACGACGCATGGTCGGAGGGCCCCCACCCGTCACCCGAGGCGCGCAGGTCCAGGTGATATGCCGCGTTGACGGAGTCGAGCAGCGCGGGCCACTCGGCCGCGGTGCGCGAGCCCAGGGCGAGGAGTTTCCGGTCGCGCAGCCGCCCCACCATGTCGAAGTTGAGGTACGCGGCGATGGAATCCTTCGGCATCGGCAGGTGGCCGGCGTACCAGGCCGAGCCTAACGAGCCTTCCTCCTCGCCGCTCCACAGGGCGAAGACGACGGCGCGGCGGGGGCGCGAGTCGCGCCGCGCGCGGTCTCGCGCCACGATGCGCGCGATCTCGAGCACGGCGGCGGTGCCCGACGCGTTGTCATCGGCCCCGTTGTGGATCTGGCCCGAGTCGGAAGCCAGCGAGCCGAACCGCCCCGTCCCCAGGTGGTCGAAATGCGCGCCGACGATCACGTACTGCCCGGCGAGGACGCCTCGCCCCGGCAGCATCCCCACCACGTTGGCGGTCCGGCAGTCGGCGATCCCCGCTTCGCGGGTGCCCGACGTGCTCCCCGTAGTCCACGCCTCGGCGAATCCGGCGCCATCTCCGGCGGGGCGCGCGCCGATGCGGGCCAGCGCCCGGCCGAGGTACGCCGCGGCAGCCACATTGCCAGGTTGGCAGGTCTTTCGTCCGCCTAGCGAGTCTGCGGCGAGGACCCGCACGTCGGCGGCGACCTGCCGGGCGCGCGGCGTTGTTGCGTTTTGCGCCGCCAGCGGGAGGGCGGTGACCACGATCAGGAAAAGCGCCAGAAGGTATCCCATGGAGGCTAATGCTACCCGGGACGAGTTTTCCTGTCACCCGGTGATTCAAGTCACCGAAAATGTTCGTTCCAGGACGTAGCAACTGGCCGCGAACCAGGCTAAGTTCAAGTCGCTTCCTCGATGACCATTGTCTCTGCTCTGCGCTCGCGTGCGCGCCAGGCCTGGCGCGCGGTGTGGCCCATCCTTGTGGTGGTGGGCGGAGCCGTCACGTGCGATAGTCCCACCGCGCCGCGTCCCGCCTTCATCAGCATCGCGCCGGTCCTCGACCTCCAGGGGCTGAGCCAGTTCGCCGGGCTGAGCGTCGACGCGGTGCGCGTGCGGGTCATCCGGCCGCCGTCGGACACCATCGTCGATCGCACCTGGCCTTTCTCGGTGGACTCGACGCACCTCGATCTCGATATCTCCGTCGATGTCACCGGCACCGAAAATCTCAACGTCATCTTCGATCTTCTCTCCGGCACGCAGGTCGTCTTTACCGGGACGCAGACGGTCTCGGTCACCGCGGGCGTCACGCCTGATAAACCGACCGCGCTCACGCCAGCATTCGTCGGTCCCGGCGCGTCGATCGCGTCGCTGCTGGTCACGCCGCGCGACTCCGGCGCGGCCTTCGGCGCGAAAGTGCAATTCGGCATATCGGCGCGCGATTCCTCGAACAACCCCATCGCCAGCTTCTATTCGTCGTGGAGCACCAACAGCACGGTGCACACGATCAACGGCGCGGGCATGCTGACCGCCGGCAACGCGCGCGGCACCGTCTGGGTCTATGCGCGCACGCCGACCGGCATCAAGGACTCCACGCGGATCACGATCGCGCCGGTGCCCAGCGCCGTGCAGGTCATCTCCGGGAACGGCCAGAGCGCGGCGACCGGCACCTCGCTGGCACAGCCGCTCGTGGTCAAGGTGATCGCCCAGGACAACGGCCCGGTGGTCGGCGTCCCGGTCACGTTCGCGGCGGCGTCGGGCGGCGGCTCGGTGGCGCCCACGACGGCGATGACCGACACCCTCGGCCTGGCGCGGACGACGGCGACCCTCGGCAGCGGCATCGGCGCCAACAGCTTCAGCGCCACGGTGACCGGCCTGCCGGTCGCGGTCTTCTCCGGCACGGCGACGTCGGGCGCGGCGGCCGCGCTGGCGTTCGTGGGGCAGCCCTCCAACACCGTGGCCGGCGTGACGATGGCGCCGACGGTGCAGGTCGCGGCGAAGGACGGCCAGGGCAACACCGTCACCACCTTCACCGGCAACATCACTATCGCCTTCGGCGTGAACGCCGGCAGCGGCACGCTGAGCGGCACGCTCACGCAGCCGGCCGTGTCGGGCATCGCGACCTTCGCGCCGAGCGTGGACAAGGCGGCGGCGGGCTACACGCTGAGCGCCACGGCGGTCGGGTTCTCCGCCGTGACGTCGTCGGCATTCACCATCACGCCCGCCGCGGCGACCACTTTCGCCATCGCGTCGGGCAACAACCAGGCGGGGACGCCGGGCACCATGCTGGCCGCGCCGGTCGTCGCGAAGGTGACGGACGCCTTCGGCAACGGCGTCAGCGGGCGCACGGTGACATTCGGCGTCGTGACCGGCAATGGCTCGGTGGGCACGCCGTCGACGACGACCAACGCCTCGGGCACCGCATCGAGCACCTGGACGCTGGGTCCCGCGTCCGGCAGCCAGACGATCACGGTAGCGTCCACCGGTCTCGCCGGCTCGCCGGTGACGGTCACCGCGCTCGCGGCGTCGACCGGATCGACCACGGTCTCGCCGCAGCTCGACACCATCACCGCCATCAACGGCACCCGGACGCTGGTTGCGCAGGCGCGCGATTCGGCGAACAGCCCGGTCACCGGCAGCTTTACGTGGGCGAGCCGCACGCCGTCCATCGCGACGGTGAGCGCGAGCGGCGTGGTGACGGCGCTGGCCAACGGCGCGACGTACATCGTGGTGACCGAGGCCGCCGGCACGCGCGACTCGGCGCGGATCGTGGTGCAGCAGAAGATCGCGTCCATCGCGGTGAGCCCCTCGTCGCGCAACCTGTACCTGACGACGAACTTCACCTTCACGGCCACGGCCGTGGACGGCCTGGGCACGCCGGTCGCCGGCGGCACGACCTTCGCCTGGTCGTCGACCAGCCCCGCCGTCGCGACCATCAATGCCGCGAGCGGCCTGGCGAATGCCATCGGCCTCGGCTCGACGCAGATCCGCGCCACGTCGGGCGCGATCATCGGCGTGTCGAACATCAACGTCATCACGCCGATCACGCGCATCGCGGTGGTGGTGGACACGGTTGGCGCCGCGAAGACCGACACCTTCTCGCTGGCGTCGCTCGGCCTGACGCGGAACTACCGCGCCATTGCGCACGACACGCTCGACGCGGTAATGCCGGGCGTGGCCTTCAGCTGGCAGTCGAGCAACGGGTCGGTGGCGGTGCTGAGCAACGTGACGTCCACGACGGCGACGGCGACGTCGGCAGCCAACGGCGTGACCAACATCAACGCCACGGCGCAGGGCTTCACCTCGGCGCCGGGCGCGTCGCTGACCGTGGCGCAGGTGCTGGCATCCATCAGTCTCTCGCCGCCGGCCAACAACCCGACCGCGACGGTCGGCGTCGGCGGCACCATGGGTCTGGTGGCACGCGGCAAGGACGCCAACAGCCGCTTCATCTCCGGCGGGTCGTTCGCCTTCGCGTCGAGCAATGTCGCCATCGCGACGGTCGGCGCGGCGTCGGGCCTGGTTACCGGCCTGGCCAACGGCACTGCCGACATGACGGCGAGCAGCGGCGCGATCACGTCGCCCCCGCTGACGGTCACGGTGGGCGGCGGCTCGGTGCCGCTGCTGATCTCCTTCGGCCGCGACACCCTGTCGGTGGGCCGCGGGTCGAGCACGTCGATCCCGATCTTCCTGAGCACGCCCTCGGCGTCGCCGGTCACGGTCAACATCGCCGTCACCGACACCTTCGCCTACTTCAGCACCGCGTCGGTCGTCATCCCGGCAGGCCTGACGTCGGTCAACGCGACGCTGAACGGCCGTAACGCGGGCACCACGACGGTGACGGCCGTCGACGGCAGCGCCACCGGCTACGCGAGCGC
>JAYTEN010000323.1:0-7228 GCA_043735145.1 Gemmatimonadota bacterium
GGCGATACCATTGAGGAGATTGCCCGCGAGAAGGCTGGCCCCCGCATTCTTGCGCAATCTGCCTAACGGATTCCAGCCGACGGTCGAAATCGTGAGGGCCGAGAAGGCGCCGACCGCGACGAGCGCCTCGCCCACCGGCCCGATGAAGCGCAGCGCGAAGGCGAGAAAGGCGCCGATGAGCCCGATCCACAGCGGCACGTCGGGATACATGTGCCCCTGCGCGATGCCCGCGCGAACGGCCGGCTCGGAATACTGGTAGACGACGGCGAGGGTGAACGGTACCGCGAGGGCGAGGCCGGCGAGGAGGATGGTGACGCGCTTCGGCGTCACGCGCTCCATGTGGCCGAAGAGCGCGACCGCCCAGAACAGCGGGATGAGGGGAGCCGCCGCGGCGCCGACGCCGAACAGCCGGGTGAGGCCGGCGCCGATCCAGACGCCGACACCGCCGGTGACCGGGGCCGTCTGCGGTATGACCGCCAGCGCGAGGAAGGCGCCGGCGAAGAGGGCCGCGATGGCCCACAGCTCATCCCGCGTTCGCGTCTCGATGGGCCGTGATCCTCCGTTCGGCGTACAGGGCGAGCACCGGGTGCGTGTTTTCCAGCGCGCACGACTTCACATCTTCCCGGAACCCCAGCTCGGCGAGGTCCTGCCCGTGCGAGCTGGCGCGCAGCGCGCGCAGCCACTTCTCGCCGTAGTGGCGCGCGATCTCCAGCGACGCCAGCCCGCCGTCGTTCACGCTCACGCGCCGCAGGCCACCCTCGGGCAGCAGCACCTTGGCGAGCCGGCCGGCGGCGAAGGCGTCTTCCAGCGCGAACTGCCGCTCGCGGCCGGAGCAGAGAATGACGAGGTCGCCGTGCTGCGCCAGCACCGCGCGGCACTTCTCCACCACGGCGGCGAAATTCACCGCCGCCATCGACATCACCTCGCGCGCGTTCTGCACCGCGATGAAGGCGCCGGTGCCGTTGGTGGTCGCCAGCACCACCGTCTTGCCCTGCACCACCTCGCGCGTGAATTCGAGCGGCGAGTTGCCTAACGCGAAACCCGGCACCCGTATCGACTTCCGCTCGCCGGCGAGCACCACGTCGTCGCGCTCGAGGTTCTGCGCCAGGCGCAGCGCCTCCTCCGTCGAGGCCGCGGGCACCACCGCCTTCGCGCCGTTGAATAGCGCCACCGCGATCGAGCTCGTCGCCCGCAGCACGTCGATCACCACGACGCTGCGCCCGGCGGTGTCCGGCGGGTTGATCCCCACCGGACTGAAGAACACGTCGATCTTCATGCCTGGGGCTGCAGCAGCTGGATCTCGCGCTCCAGGAACTTGGTGTCCACGTGGCCGGCCTGGAACAGCGGGTCCATGATCACGCGGCTGAGGAACGGCGCCGTCGTGGTCACGCCCTCGATGATGAAGGTGTCGAGCGCCTGGTGCATGCGCGCCAGCGCCTCCGCGCGATCGTTGCCGTGCACGATGACCTTGGCCAGCAGCGAGTCGTAGTAGGGCGGCACCGTGTAGCCCGCGTAGATGTGCGTGTCCACGCGCACCCCGGGGCCGCCGGGCGGATGGTAGGCGGTGATCTTGCCGGGCGACGGCTGGAAGTTGCGGGCCGGGTTCTCGGCGTTCACGCGGCATTCGATCGCGTGGCCGCGCGGCTTCACGCCCCCGCGCGGGAAGCTCAGCTTCTCCCCCGCCGCGACGCGAATCTGCTCCTTGATCAGGTCCACGCCGGTGGTCATCTCGGTCACCGGGTGCTCGACCTGGATGCGGGTGTTCATCTCCATGAAGTAGAAGGAGTCGTCCTCGTCGAGGAGGAACTCGATCGTCCCCGCGCCGACGTAGTTGATGTTGCGCGCCAGCTGGACCGCCGCGCGCCCCATGGCGTCGCGGGTCTCGGGCTTGAGGCCCGGCGAGGGCGATTCCTCGATCAGCTTCTGGTGGCGGCGCTGCACCGAGCAGTCACGCTCGTTCAGGTGATCGCAGCGCCCGTGCTTGTCGCCCATGATCTGGATCTCGACGTGCCGCGGGCGGGCGAGATACTTCTCGATGTAGACCTGGTCGTTGCCGAAGGCCGCGAGCGCCTCGCTCCGGGCGAGCTGGAAGTGCCGCGCAAAATCGTCGGGCTCGGTGGCCACCCGCATCCCCTTGCCGCCGCCGCCCGCCGCCGCCTTGATGATGACGGGATAGCCGATCTCCTGCGCGATCATCGCGCCCTCATCGGCGGTGTCCACCGGGCCGAGCGAGCCCGGCACCGTCGGCACGTTGGCTTCCTTGGCGAGCTTCTTCGCCTGGGCCTTGTCGCCCATCTGCCGGATCTGGTCAGGCGTGGGCCCGATGAAGGTGATGTTCGAGGCCGCCACGATCTCGGCGAACTCGGCCCGCTCGGAGAGAAAGCCGTAACCGGGGTGGATCGCGTCGGCGCCGGTGATCTCGGCCGCGGCGATGATCTGCGGGATCTTCAGGTAGCTGTCGCGCGCCGGCGCCGGCCCGATGCAGACGTCGTCGTCGGCGAAGCGCACGTGCAGCGATTCGCGGTCGGCCTCGCTATAGACGGCGACCGTCTTGATGCCGAGCTCCCGGCAGGCGCGGATCACCCGCAGCGCGATCTCGCCGCGGTTGGCGATCAGAACCTTCTTGAACACCCGCTACCGCTTGAAGGGGTCGCGGCTGATGCCGAGATCGTTCTGGGGCGCCTGCGAACCCATCCCCGGACGCTGGCCGGTCCCGCCCGACGACCCGCCGACGGGCGCGTCCTTCTTGTTCTGGAACCCCTCGAAGGTGCGGTCCGAGCTGCCCGCGATGCCCTGCACCTGGAGCGCGAACTCCGTCGGGTTGGAGCAGAAGAAGAGCGCCGTCTCCAGCGTGATCTCGCCCAGCGTGTACCAGCGCATCAGCGACTGGTCGAAGCTCTGCATCCCGTACTGGACGGTGCCTTCCTTGATCAGGTCGGGGATGTTGAGCGACGCCTTCACGTCGCGGATGTTGTCGCGCACCGCGGCGGTGTTGATGAGCACCTCGCACGCGGCCACGCGCCCGTTGCCGTCGGCGCGCGGCGGCAGCCGCAGCGAAATCACCGCCTGGAGCGCGGTCGACAGCAGGTGCCGGATTTCCTCGTGCTGGTGCGGCGGATAGAAGCTGATGACGCGATTGATGGTCTGCGTCGCGTCGGTGGTGTGCAGCGTCGCGAAGACCAGGTGGCCGGTGTCGGCCGCCTTCAGCGCCACGTCAAGCGTCTCGATGTCGCGGATTTCGCCGATGAGGATGACGTCGGGGTTCTGCCGCAGGATGTGCTTCAGCGCCGCGTTGAAACTCAGCGTGTCGGCGCCGACTTCGCGCTGGTTCACGATCGACTTCAGGTCGCGGTGCAGGAACTCGATCGGGTCCTCGATGGTGATGATGTTGACCCGGCGCGTCGAGTTGATGTGGTTCACCATCGCCGCGAGCGCCGTCGACTTGCCCGAGCCCGTCACCCCGGTCACCAGCACCAGGCCGCGCGGCTTCACGGCCAGCTCCTCGAGGATCTTGGGGAGCCGCAGCTCCTCGATCGTCTTCACCTCGTAGGGGATGACGCGGAACGCGAAGGCCAGCGTCCCCCGCTGCCAGTAGATGTTGACCCGGAAGCGCCCCACCCCCGGCACGCCGATGGCAAAGTCGGCTTCCTTCGTCTCCATGAACTCCTTGAGCTGGCGCGGCTGCATGATCTGCTCGGCCAGCGACTTCAGGTCCTGCGGCGTCAGCGGCGGCATGTCGAGCTGCTCCAGCTCGCCCGAGACCCGCACCGTCGGCGCGCGCCCGACTTTCAGCAGCAGGTCGGAGCCCTTCTTGTCGACCATCGCCTTGATGGCTTTCTGGAAAAACGCGGCCGAGGCCTTGGCCGTCGGAGGCGCGCCGGCTGTCGGAGGCGCGCCGGCCGGCGGGACCGCCCCGGCCACGGGATCAGACATGCGGCTCGACCCGATACAGGACCTGGCCGAATTCCACCGGCGACGCGTCTTCGACCGCGACTTCGCGGATCGTGCCGGTCACCTCGGATTCGATCTCGTTCATGATCTTCATGGCCTCGATGATACACAGGGTCTGCCCCGCCGCGATGCGCGTGCCCGACTTCACGTAGGGCTCGGCGCCCGGCTCGGGCGAACGGTAGAAGGTCCCCACCATCGGTGACTTGATCTCGATCAGGTTGCTCTTCGGCGCCTCGGGAGCCGGCGCCGCGGGCGCGTGGCCCTGCGGGTGCGTGGGCGAGTGGCCTGGGGCTTGGCTCATCGGCCCCTGCAGGGAGGGCCCGCCCATGCCTCCGCGGCTGACCTCGTAGGAGACCTCGCCGCGCCCGAGCCTGATGCTCGTGGCCGACGACGAGTCGAGGAGCTTCACCAGCTCGCGCAGGACGTCGAGGTCGGCATGCACCGCGGGGGCGGCGGAAGGCGAGGTCGCTTTCGATGGCTTCTTTGGCATTCGGAACCCTGTAGGGGGCACGGTTTTTTCGTAGGGGCGGCCCCTGTGGCCGCCCGTGGATTTATCGATCAACCCAACCTGATCAATCCTCGCTCAAACTCCGTCAACAGATCGGCACCGCCGGAACGGAGGACTACATCGTCCTCGATCCGGACGCCACCCCAACCCTCAAGATAGACTCCCGGCTCCACCGTGACTACCGCGCCCTCCTGGAGGGCTCGTTCTACAGTCTTGGCGAGCCTCGGCGCCTCATGGACCTCGAGCCCGAGGCCGTGGCCGAGGGAATGGCCGAACGCCTCGCCGTGCCCGCCCGCCTCGATGACGTCCCGGGCGAAGGCGTCGCCCTCGCGGCCGGTCAAGCCGGCCTTGAGCCCGTCCAGGGCCGCCCGCTGGGCCCGTTGCACCAGCCCGTGGACCGCCGACTGGTCCGGCGTGGGAGGAGCGCCGACCACGAACGTCCGGGTGATGTCGGAGCAGTACCCGTCCACGATGGCGCCGAAGTCCAGCAGCAGCAGGTCGCCGCGCGCGACCACCCGATCCGAGGTGCGCGCATGGGGTAGTGCCGAGCGCGGGCCGGAAGCGACGATGGTCGGAAAGGCGAACCATTCGCTCCCGTGGCGCCGCAGCGCGCCTTCCAGCAGCGCCGCGATCTCGAGCTCGCTCTGCCCGGTCCTGATGTCCCGCGCCGCGACGGCCAGGGCCCCGGTCGCCACCGCGCCGGCGGTGCGGATGGCTTCGACTTCCTCGGGCGATTTCACCACCCGGAGCGATTCCACCAGGTCGGCGGTGCTTTCGAAGGTCCACCGCGGGTCGCGCCCCGTGAATCGTCCGGCGTCGCGCGCGGTCAGGTGATCGCCTTCGTAACCCGCGCGTCCCGTCCCCCGGGCCTCGAGCAGCGTGAAGCAGGGCCCCCAGAGTCCCTGCGATTCGATCAGCACCCGGGCAACGTCGCCCGCCTCGTCGCGAGCCTGCACGGTGTACCGCGAGTCGGTCAGCAGGACCGCGTCGTCAAGGGTCACCAGCAGCAGCGCCGCGCTGCCCGAGAAACCCGTCAGGTACCGGATATTGGGCAGCGACGAAACCATCAGGGCATCGAGCTGCTTCTCGGCGAGCAGCGCGCGAAGGGCCGCCGCGCGCTCGGAGCGCCGGTCAGCCATTGAGCCGGTTGCGGCCCACCGCCCCGACGAGCGCCTCGAGGCCCAACAGATAGGAGTCGACGCCGAATCCCGCCACCACCCCGACCGCCAGGTCGGCGATCAGCGAATGCCGGCGGACCTCTTCACGCGCAAAGACGTTCGAGAGATGCACTTCGACGAACGGCACCTGCACCGCGAGCAGCGCGTCGCGCAGCGCCAGCGATGTGTGGGTATACGCACCGGCATTGATGAGTGCGCCGTCGGCCGCGCCGCGCAGCGCCTGGATCGCGTCCACCAGCGCGCCTTCGTGATTCGACTGCATCCAGGTGTCGATCACGACGCCCAGCTGCACGGCTTTCGCGCGCACCCGGCGTTCGATCTCCTGGAGTGTGGTCGTGCCGTAGCGTTCCGGCTCCCGAACCCCCAGCAGGTTGAGGTTCGGTCCGTTGAGAACGGCGAGATTCACCTAGCGCTTGAGGCCGTGCAGCCAGGTGTTGAAGGCGCTGAGGTCATCTTCGGATTGGCGGGGCGTTCCGGTGCCGCCGCCCTCCTTGGGGCGGACCGTTTCCTGCTTCGGCGCGGTGCCGAAGAACTCATCGAAGGACGCACCCAGCGCCGTGGTCGGCGCGGGAGCCGCCGGCGCGGGCGCCTGGCCACCCGGCCCGCCAAAGATCTGGTCGAGTGAGAAGGCATCGGTCGCGGGACGCGCGGCTTCACCAGCGGGGGGCTCTGCCGCCGGCGCGGGAGCGGACTCGCTCGCCGCAGTGGCCGGCGCGGCTTCGGGCTCGGGCTCGGGAGCGGCGAACGCCTGCTCCATCGGCGACAGCCCCGCGTCGGGAGCCGGCGGCGACGACGCTGCCTGCATCGGCAGCTGCGCCTGGGCGATCCGCCGCAGCCACGACCCCACCGCCTCGGAACCCATCGCCGCGGCACTGAACGCGGGCGGCGATTCGATCGCCTTCAGCTTGGCCTGGAGACCGGCATCGCTGGGGCGGCTGCGCAGCAGGCGCCGATACACCTCGGCAGCATGGTCCTTGTGTCCCTGCCGCAGGTACAAGTCGCCCATCGTCTCGGTCACCATCAGCTCGACACCCGCCGGCACTTCCGCTTCCGAGGGCTCGGGCGAGACCATCTGGACCTGCTTGGACGACGGACGACGCAGCTCTTCGGCCGGCGTGACGTCTTCCGGCATGATGAGGTGGAGGTCCCCGCCCTGCTGCTGCTCCATCGCGGCGGCGGGCTGCGGCTCCGGCTCCGATGGGCGGCCGAGGCCCAGCCCGGAGAGCCTCATTGCCGGCACTTCGGTCGTCTTTTCCTGAGACAGCGGCGGCGCGGGCTCGCTCATCATGAAATCGATGGCCGGCGCGAGCGGCTCCGGTTCCGGCTCCGGCGCGAAGGCGGCGTGGACTGACTCGCGCGGCTCGAGGCTCCCGTGCGAATGCTCGTCGAGCGCGATGAAATCCGGGGCCGGCGCTACTTCATCGGCGGCCGGAGGCGTGAACGACGTGGACTCGAAATCGAGCGCCGGCATGCGCTCGGTCGCCGAAGGCGACGCGTCAGGGGGAGGCACGGCCGGCATCAGGTCCATCGTCTGGTCGGTCGCCATCTTCAACAGGTCGTGCCGCACGGCGAGGCGCTCGAGTGTCCGCGG